>CALARM010000028.1 GCA_937888925.1 uncultured Synergistia bacterium
TCGTTCATATCTTTCTTTTTAAAGCTTAATGTTACTTTTTTCTGTCCCGACAGTTTACCGTTTCTTTCGAAAAAACCAATTCCATGCTTGTAAAATACAATTTTTTTTATAGGCAGGGGATTTGTTATCACGTGCTTGTACACCTCACCTTTATTTAGTGAGTAGTGAGTAATAAGTAGTGAGTAAAATATTTTTACTCATAGCTCGCTGTTCACTGCCCACTGTTTACATATTTTCAGAAATTACTTTATAACAGTCATGACCGGATGGTCACAAGGAAAAATGAGAGTTTATATTCTCTTCACTCTTCACTCTTCACGATTCGATTCTCAAATTTATGCATATAATATTCTTGATGAGTATAAATTTATCCTTTATTATCAGTTTAAAGTTCCATATTCGGGAAAACATCCAGTTCCAGATTACTTATTTCTCCTTTTAAATACTTATAGTATCCGGCACAGGCTATCATGGCGGCATTGTCTGTACATAGTATGGGAGGCGGATAGATCAGATTAGTTCCTTTTTTTTCTGCTTTTTTTCGGACCAAATCCCGGAGGGCTCCGTTACATGCCACACCACCGGCAAGCGCCAGGGTTTTACATCCTTTTTTTTCTGCAGCTCTGATGGCTTTAGTCGATAGAATATCAACTATAGCATACTGAAAACCTGCAGCTATATCTGCCAGAGGGATTTCTTTAGAGTCTTTTTTTAATTCTTTTATATAATATATAACAGCAGTTTTCAGTCCGCTGAAGCTGAAATCAAAGGAATCTTTTTCCAGATAAGCCCTTGGAAAATTTATTGCCTTCGGATTTCCTGTCAGAGCCAGTTTTTCTATCTGTGGCCCGCCGGGATAGGGTAATCCGAGTACTGTAGCTATTTTATCAAAAGCTTCTCCTGCTGCATCATCTCTTGTAGTACCAAGTGATATATAATTGCCGAAATCCTTTATTTCTATCAGGTTTACATGTCCTCCTGAAACAATGAGACATATCCATGGAAATGGCGGTACATTTTCTGCTAAAAGATTTGCTGCTATATGACCTTCCAGGTGATTTACTCCTACAAGGGGGATGTTGAGGCTGTAAGAGATGGCTTTGGCAGCAGATACTCCGACAAGGAGAGCCCCGACAAGACCGGGGCCGTTTGTTACACATACGAGAGACAGGTCATTCCATGTTATATTTGCCTCGTTAACAGCCTGTTCTATTGCAGGATTTATAAATTCCAGATGTTTTCTGGAAGCTATCTCAGGAACAACACCTCCGTACTTTTGATGAAATTCTATCTGTGAAGCAATTATATGGGATTTTATATGTTTTCCGTCTTCCATTACTGCTACAGATGTTTCGTCACAGGATGTTTCTATACCGAGTATATACATAATTTACCTCCGTTCATGTCAGTGACCGGTGACCAGTGACCAGTGACCAATCAAGGATTATTACCGCAACTGGTAAAAGAGTATCCCAAAAAACTATGTATGCAGACATGAAGTTTTTCCTAACGTCACGCGTTACACGTAACGATAGACGAATTGCTTGAAACTACAAACCAGCTATACCGGTCACTGATCACTGTTAACTGATAACTGTTCAAGTCTTTCTTTTACGCTTTTTCCTTTGAGATTTTCCAGAAACATAACGACAGCATCTTCGTTATCTTCCATATAATAATTTTTTCTTATGCCTATTTCCTTATAACCGAGTTTTTTATATAGTTTTATTGCCGGACCGTTGGATTGTTTTACTTCCAGTATTGAATGACTTGCTTTATGTTTAATAGCTTCTCTGAGGAGTTTTATAACAAGAGACATACCTGTCCCTTTACCTCTATGGTTTTCATCTACAACTACAGTAGTAATATGAGACTGCCGCATCTTTAACCACATGCCTGCATAACCTATGACTTTACCATCTTTAAGGGCAACGAAGTATATGCCGGAAGGGTTCAGATTTACTTCGCAGAAGAAAAGAGAGGCAGGCCATATGGAATCCGGATAGGTTCTTTTTTCAAGTTCCATAACTTCAGACAGGTGGGAAGTTTCCATTGGCTCTATTGTCCAGTCCATAGGCGTAACGCGTAACGCGTGACCCGTGACGCGTGATTTTTTCGCCCGTCACAGGTCACTGTTTACAGTTTCTCCTTTTTAATTTTTGCATCAGGAGGCCTTATATATACAGGTTCAAGATTCAGGCACGAATCCTTCTGACCGGCCATTAATTGTTCCCTTCCTAAAAAAGCTACAGAACTTCCTCTTATTATGCCATGAATGTCCGGAGCCCATCTGAAAGGAACTTGCAGATTTCCGGTAATATCATCTCTGTAATGACCTGTATCATGACCTGTGAAATTACATGGTTCGTTCAGAGTGTTTATTTCTGATGCCAGGTCAGCCGGTTTATAAAGACTGCTTTCCTTTATCTGTATTATTTTATTATCTTTCCATCTGTAAAAACCTGCATAAATTTCGCCTTTACGGGCATCTAAAAGAGGGACCGTTATGCCATCCTTTAGAGACAGTTGATATACAAGTGCTTCAAGGGAATTGACGCCGGCTAAATCTATAGCTGTAACCTGTGACATGGTTCTGGCTGTAACAAGGCCCAGGCGAACACCTGTAAAGGAACCAGGCCCTTTTGTAACTGCTATACAGGCAAGGTCCGACATTTTAATATCTTTTGCTTCAAGGAGCATTTTTATGCCGGGTACAAGCCGTGTAAGCTGGGTCATTTTGCATCGTACAGTCCATTCTCCTATGAGGGATTCCCCGTCTATAAGCCCTATACTGCACCAGTTTGTTGCCGTATCAAAACCAAGTATTTTCATAGATTATATAATCCTTTTTATCGTGACGGGTAACGGGTAACGCGTGACAGGTGGTTTTGTGATGCGTAATGCGTGGTTTCACCGGTCGAACACAGGGGTTCGCCCCTACTCACTTTTCATTGACCGGGTGTTCACAACGAAGAATGAGAAATTACTCCTCTCTTCACCCTTCACTCTTTACGATTTTCATATAAACTTTTCTAAAAAATCATCTCTACCATTAACAGTTATTGTTCTTCTGGAAAAATTATCAGGTGTAATATCATCTATATAGTCTATATTTATTCTGATAGATTTTTCCGGAAGTAATTCCGGAGCTCTATCTGCCCATTCTATGAGACATATACCGTCTCTTTCGAAATATTCCCAGTAACCCAGATCATAAAGATCATGTTCTTTAAGTCTGTACAGATCGAAATGATAAACAGGTAATATGCCTTTATATTCCTGTATGAGTGTAAAGGTAGGGCTGGATACATTTTCTTTTATACCGAGACCTGCACATATAGCCTTGATGAGGCATGTTTTCCCCGCACCGAGTTCCCCGGTAAAAGCCACTGTATCACCGCTTTTTAACAGACAGGCTATCTTTTCTCCCAGAAGGCGCGTTTCTTCCGGGTTATTTGTTATAAGAGTTTTCATGGTTTTAAATTTGAAGTTTCTCCCGTCATGCGTTATCTGTTACGACACTAAATTTTCTTTCTTATTTCTTCAAAGACTTTCTCCATAAATTGTTCAATACTCATGGTGCCTTCATCACCTTTGTCTCTCGACCTTATAGAAAGTGTTTCAGTCTCCATTTCTCTGTCTCCTAATATTATCATATAAGGTATTTTTTCAATCTGGCCTTCCCTGATTTTGTATCCTGTTTTTTCATTCCTTTTATCCACTTCAACTCTTATGTCTCTGGCCAGAAGTTTTTCAGCGACTTTTTCTGCATAGGCAATATGTTTATCAGTAATGGGAAGTATTCTTACCTGTTCCGGTGACAGCCAGATAGGGAAGGCTCCTCCGTAATGTTCTATAAGACATCCTGTAAATCTTTCAAAGGAACCGAGGAGAGCCCTGTGAATCATAATTGGTCTCGGTAATTTACCGTCTGACCCTGCATATTTCAGATCGAATCTTTCAGGGAGGTTGAAATCAACCTGAATAGTTGAACTCTGCCATTCTCTTCCAAGGCTGTCTCTGAGTTTTATGTCTATTTTGGGACCGTAAAAAACACCTTCTCCTTCATCTATGGCATAGTTAACTTTTTCTGTTTCGAGGGCTTTTCTAATAGAACCTGTTGCTTTCTCCCATATTTCATCACTTCCGATATATTTCTCAGGTTTTGTGCTGAGCTTTACATAGAAATCATGGAAGCCGAAGATACGATTAATATCAATGGCAAATCTGAAGGCTTTTAAAATTTCTTCATCTAACTGATCTTCCCGGCAGAATATATGGGCATCATCCTGAGTAAAGCCTCTTACCCTGAGAAGTCCGTGGAGGGCACCTGATTTCTCATATCTGTAGACTGTGCCGAGTTCGAAAAATTTTACAGGGAGATCGCGGAAACTCCTTACTTTACTGCGATAGATCAATACATGGCCGGGACAGTTCATTGGTTTTAATACATATTCCTGTTCATCAAGGGGAACAAAATACATATTTTCTCTGTAAAATCCTTTATGGCCTGATGTTTCCCACAGTTCTCCTCTGAGAAGATGTGGTGTCATGACCATGTCATAACCTCTTTTATAATGTTCTTTTTTCATGAAATCTTCAAGGATAGTCCTGAGTATTGCACCTTTAGGAGGGTAGAATATGACTCCCGGGCCTGCTTCATCAAATGTATTGTAAAGTCCGAGGGCGGGGCCGAGTTTTCTATGGTCACGTTTTGCTGCTTCTTCCAGCTTTTTTAAATATTCGCCGAGTTTTTCCTTTGAAGGGAAAGCAGTGCCGTAAATTCTCTGGAGCATCTGGTTCTTCTCGTCACCTCTCCAGTAGGCGCCGGCAATTTTTAACAGTTTAAAGGCTTTTACCTTCCCTGTAGAAGGTAAATGAGGGCCTCTGCAGAGATCTGTAAAATTTCCCTGTTCGTAAAGACTTACATGGCCTTCTCCCAGATCCTGTATGACTTCTACTTTATATGTTTCACCTGTGGAAGCATAAAATTTTATAGCTTCTTCGGAAGTCAGAACTTTTCTCTTTATCGGGATATTTTCTTTTATTATTTCCTTCATTCTCTTTTCTATTTTTTCCAGATCTTCGGGAACAAAAGGAACTTTTTTGTCAAAATCGTAATAAAATCCGTTTTCTACGGTAGGGCCTATGGTTATTTTTACATCGGGATAAATATCTTTTACTGCCTGGGCCATTATATGGGCAGTAGAATGTCTGCATATGTCAAGGCCTTCCGGATCTTCTGCGGTGATAAGTTTTATATTACCATCCTCTTCTATGGAACTGCCGAGATCGAGCAATTTATCATTCAATTTTATAGCAATGGCTCCTTTTGTAATTTTTTTGTCCAGTTCTTTTAAAAGGTCTGTTCCTTTTATACCTTTAGGGAATTGCTTCTTTGTTCCTTCATCCAGTGTTAATTCTATTTGTTCCAATTAATCTCTCTCCTTTCGAATATAGCTTTCACTATAATTACCTGCTATTATAGTTTCATATTTCTTCTTTTGCAAGAAAATTTTTCTCACAAAATAAATCAGGACAGACACGGTCTGTCCTGATGGTATATATATCTTTTCTGAATGTTGACAATCTGACTGTTATAAATAATGGGCGCTAGTGGATTTGAACCACTGACCCCTACCGTGTCAAGGTAGTGCTCTTCCCCTGAGCTAAGCGCCCGATGCTCAAGGCGACACCCGGATTTGAACCGGGGATGGAGATTTTGCAGACCTCTGCCTTACCGCTTGGCTATGTCGCCATATGCCCTATCTTCTGATAGAGTCAAGCGGGAAACGGGATTCGAACCCGCGACACTCGGCTTGGGAAGCCGATGCTCTACCAGCTGAGCTACTCCCGCAGGAAATTAAAACCATTTAAAAAATGCCGAGACCCAGAATTGAACTGGGGACACACGGATTTTCAGTCCGTTGCTCTACCTGCTGAGCTATCTCGGCTAATATGCTGGCGGGGTGGACGGGATTCGAACCCGCGGTCTTCTGAGTGACAGTCAGATGTGTTAGGCCAGCTGCACTACCACCCCGGATTTATTTAATTTTCGTGGGCGAAACAGGACTTGAACCTGTGGCCTCCTACATGTGAAGCAGGCGCTCTGCCAGCTGAGCTATTCGCCCTTTCCAGAAATACTATCTTATAACAAAAACTCTCTTCTGTCAAGAGTTTTTTTTAATGCGGAGGAAGGGACTTGAACCCTTATGGACGCAATGTCCGCTAGGCCCTCAACCTAGTGCGTCTACCAATTCCGCCACCTCCGCTCAACGGAGCCCGTAATGTGGAACATTATACTATATTTAAATTGATAAAGCAAGAGTTTTTTCTTAATATTATGATTTTTTTATAAATTTAAGTGACAATCGGTGATATTTATATGGGAATCGTGAAGGATGAAGGATGAAGAGAGAGGAATACTTTCTCATTCTTTGTTGTGCCCACCCGGACATGTCTGTTAATACGGCAACAGGTAAGATGGTTACTAATTACCGCTTCAAATAAATTGGTGTCCAATATTAGAAACTTTTTGGGCACTATTTTACCTGTTTCGATACTAAGGATCTGTCAGGAAATAACTACATCATAGTTACAGTTTGTATCATGACGCGTAACGCGTAACCCGTGACGCGAGGATATTAAATTTTCTAACAATTTGCCGGACTTGTTTTTCTTGCAGTCCTAAGTACCGTAACAGGTAAAAGGGTACCCGTAAAAAGCTTCTGCCTGGCAGGCT
>CALARM010000029.1 GCA_937888925.1 uncultured Synergistia bacterium
CATACACAGGTGACTTTCCCGTCTTCACCTCTTGTTTTAAGCAGATCTTCAGGGGGATGATACTGTCTTGTAATATTTACTTTTTTATTCTCTTTATCATAATTTATAGTGATTTCCCATTTGTTTTCTCCTTCTTTAAAAGGAAGCGGAAGGGGTAACATATAGAGATCTTTCTGTTCCTTGCAGACAAGATCTGTTTCTGTCCCGTCTAAATATACCTTTAATGCTTCCGTAGCGGCACAGAAAGCTTTTGATACAAAGCAGTTGTCTCTGAAAGAGATGGTGACCTGGGATAGGATAAAAAGAGCAAGTAATACAATTGATGAGAGAAGAAGAACTTTTTTCATTCTTTTCATGAAATTGAGCCTCCTTTTTGTTTTTTTATTAGACGTATGAATATGTTACCTGGTTAACATAAATTATCCTGCAAAGATTTTTTACATAAGAGAGGTTAATAAAGTTTTTTCTTGAATATTTCTAATTAAATATGGCAAGAAGATCTAAAAAACAGAAAAAAAATCCTTTTAATAAAACTATAATTTTACTGTGCGTAATGTTTTTATGTGTCCTGGGGGTCTTATTATATTTTCTTGTTCCTTTAAAAGACCGGATTTATTATATCACATTGTCTTATAACTATCTTAAATATTTCATGCCTTATCTGAAGGTCAGGAACTATTATGCAGTGACGGGAATAATATCATTCCTGTTTTATCTTATTCTTATTACTCCCAATTTTGTATTACTGGCAAAGAAGATATTCAGCAGGGATTATCGCCCGGTAAGAAGTGATATGATAATGGCAGTGATTTATTTTCTATCATGTTTATTGTCATTTACACTTATCATATTTTCTTTATCAGGAGTATATAATAATTTTATAAAATTCGAACATGGATCTTATATATTTATAGATATTTTCTATTTTATTACATCCTGTATTACAGGTAATAACAATGATATCGTACCGTTAACTGCATCAGCCAAGTTGTGTCTTATTTTGATAAATCTGTTGATATATGTTCATATGACTTTTACCGGTATTATTTTATTTAAAATTATCGAGAAAAGAGAATGAAAAAAATAAGGAGGTAGTAAAAATGTCAATCCGTATGGAATATGACACTATGGGAGCGATAGAAGTTCCATCCGATAAATACTGGGGAGCGCAGACACAGAGGGCATTATTACATTTTCCTGCAGGTTATGATATTATGCCGGTAGAATTGATAAGAGCCTTTGGTATTTTAAAGCTTGCCTGTGCCCGCGTTAATCTCGAACTTGGCAAAATTTCGGAAGAAAAAGCGGAGCTTATTATTAAGGCATCTCAGGAAGTAATTGAAGGAAAACTCAACGACCATTTCCCCTTAAGCATCTGGCAGACAGGGAGCGGAACTCAGACAAATATGAATGTAAATGAAGTTATTGCCAACAGAGCTATAGAAATCTCAGGAGGGGTAATGGGAAGTAAAAAGCCTGTCCATCCCAATGATGATGTGAATATGGGCCAGTCTTCAAATGACACCTTCCCTTCTGCCATGCATATTGCCGCAGGAGAAGAGATTTTTAACAGGCTTATACCTTCTTTAATGTATCTTGTAAATGTTCTCTCTGAGAAATCAAAAGAATTTGAACATATTATAAAAATTGGAAGAACCCATCTTATGGATGCAGTGCCTTTGACACTGGGGCAGGAATTTTCCTCTTATGTATCACAGATTGAACAGGATATAGAAAGGATCAAGGAAACGCTTCCTGATATATATGAACTTGCCATAGGCGGTACTGCTGTAGGAACAGGGCTTAACACCCATCGTGAATTTTCTTCAAGAGTGGCACAGAAGATTTCGCATTTTACCTATCTGCCTTTTGTTCCGGCAAAGAATAAGTTTTCTGCCCTTTCCTGTCATGATCCTCTTGTTATGACCGGCGGAGCTTTAAAAACTACAGCATGTTCTTTAATGAAAATAGCAAATGATATTCGCTGGCTGGCTTCCGGTCCCAGGTGCGGTCTTTCCGAACTCATACTTCCTCCCAATGAACCGGGGTCTTCCATCATGCCGGGCAAGGTAAATCCCACACAGTGCGAAGCTCTGACTATGGTATGTGCCCAGGTAATTGGAAATGATACAGTCATAACAGTGGCAGGGAGTCAGGGAAACTTTGAATTGAATGTGTTTAAACCTGTAATTATTTATAATCTCTTACATTCTATAAGACTTCTTACTGATTGCTGCAAAAATTTTACAGATTACTGTATCAGAGGTCTCAAGGTAAATAAAGAGAAGATTGACAATTATTTAAATAACTCTCTTATGCTTGTAACAGCTCTTTCCCCTGTACTGGGTTATGACAGGGCTGCACAGATTGCTCTAAAGGCTCATAATGAAGGAAAAACATTAAAGGAATCCTGTCTTGAACTTGGATTTCTTTCGGAAGAAGAATTTTTATCCGTCGTAAGACCTGAGAAAATGGTTGGACCGGAAGAGTCAAAACAGTGAGCAGTTATCAGTGACCAGTGACCGGTGACCGGTCACTGAAATAAACTATAAAATATTATTCATTAATTGAGAAATTTCTCAAACCAGATAATTACATTTTCCCACAGTTCATTCCATTCCTCTTCAATCATAAAATGGTCTGACCGGGGGTGTTCAATATAAGAAATTCTTTCAGGGGATTCTTTATAATAGGGAAGAAGTACCCTGTGAAAATCTCTTGCAAAGATCGGCGGAACACAGCTGTCCTGTCCGGCATTCTGGGCCAGAAGTGCTACAGGATAAAATTTTTCCGGATGATTTTGCGGACTTGAATTGATGGAAGATTTCCATTTAGGAGAGCCAAGAACAGGTGCTATTGCTTTTATTCTTTTTTCAAAAAGAATTGAACCATAGGTTATATATCCTCCCATAGAAATTCCGCAGACACCTATTTTTTCAGGATCTGCAAGTCCTTTTTTCACAAGTTCATCGATTACAGAAGGAATTTCTTCGGCAGTCTCTTGAACCATAGATAGAAAAGTTTCTTCAAAAGAATTATTCTTTTTCATTCTTTCTTCAAAATCACTGTAAAGTCTTTCTCCATGTCCAATATTATCTATGCCTGCAGCAAGAAATCCTCTCTCTGCAAGACTTGCCAGTTCTTTCATGTTTGTTTCTTTACATGCTTTAAGACCATGATAGAAGAGTATTGTCCCTTTCTCTGCTGCTTTTTCAATGCTGTTTCTGTGCACTATCAGGGCAGGTGCCTCAGAAAGTTTTATTTTATATTCTTTCATTAAAATTCTCCTTTTTTATATTTTTTCAGAAAATCTAAAATTCATCGGGATTATTGCTGAATTTCCAGAACCTTCTTCCTCCTATTTTCACGGTCAACATATTATACTCTCTGTCTTTTTCTATAGTGCCTACGGGATAAATAATTTCTTCAGGAGGATCGATCTTTACTTTTTCTGTCTTACCCTTAATAATTTCGTAATCAGTCGCAGTAGAGCCTTCTGATTTTACAAACTCTCCTCCCTTTATTATTGTTTTTTCTTTTATTATAAGATAGAGCATATTCTCATTTATAATCTGCCATGTACCTGATATGTTTATAATTCTTTTTTCTCCATCCATCTGATTGTAATCATATCTGAATGTGCCGTTTTTATAGAAGTGATAATTATCTGACCATCCGGAAGGAAGACATGGAAGGATATGCCATATACCGGTAATGTTATCCTTTAATGCTTCATCATTCCCGTAGCAGAATGATGTCAGTGTAAGAATTAATAAATAAGTTAAGAGAATTCTTTTTGTCATACCTTAATATTCCTTTCTTATATTTTATGAAACATGTGACAGCAGAAATTATTTTATCATATCTTTATTGTTGTCACAATGATTATTCACCAGGCACTTCAAGAAAATCGAAAATAGTCTAATGGTTTATTCATAAAGAAGGAAAATATTTTAATATAGAGAAATTAATAAAAACTGTATTTTATAATTATCTGGAAAGGAGAAGAAAGGTGAAGAAATTTTTGATTTTGACATTATTATTTTTTTTATGTAGTCTATCTGCTTCATTTGCTCGTCCTGGAGACCCCACATATGTAATGCCAAACCTTACAGGGATTTCCTGTATGCAGGAACTTTATGACCGCCTTATGGATAGAATGAAGGAATTAAATGATGAACTGAGTGAAATTCCATGTCCTGAAAAGGCGACTGAATTGAGACTCTTTATGGAGGAAGAAACAAAAGAACTGAAAAAACTTATTGATAGTAAAGATGAACATGTTGAAAAGGACGTGTCTCTTTTATATGCTAAGCTTGTTGAATATAGAGAGACAGCACTTAAGGATGATCCCGTAAAAAGAGAGCATATACTTCTGGCTAATATAGAGGAATTGATAAAATTTATTGAAGAGAAAACCGGAAAAGATGTGCTCAGGGAGAAAACCGATAAAGAACATGTGGATAATGAGAAAACAGAAGAAAAAACCGGTAAAGAGGAAATTATTAAAGAAAATCATGAGCCGGAAAAATAGTAAATTATAATAAATTATAAAATACAGGTTAACATTAATGAGGTAACGGCATTCCGTTACTTTATTAATTTTCTGAACTGATAGCAGATATCTTATTATTGAAAAAGTCTCCTGAAAATAGTAGAATATATTCAGAGAGTTGAGTTCTTATAAAAAAAGGAGGTTTTTTAATGTTAAAAATAATAGTTTTTCTGGTAACTCTGTTATTTATTCTGAGCAGTTATGCATGTGCTACACAGGCGATAAATGTAGGGGTAATGAATTTTTATTCTGACACTCCTTCTGATAAATCCTCTGAGATTTCCTACGGTTTTTCGGAAACGCTCATAAATAAACTTCAAAAGCTGGATAATGTAAATGTAATGAACAGGGAAAAGCTGCTTCCCATATTGAATAAGCTGAATGTAGATATTAACCGGAAACTTGATAATTCTACAAGTAAGCAGATAGGTGAGAAAGCAGGATTGGATTATCTGATAAACGGAACATTGAAAGAACATGAAAATCTTCTTACTGCTAAATTTCAACTTTTTAATGTGGAAAAAGGTACTGTTATAGGTGAGAAAAAATTTACTAAAGATATGAATAAAATTTTTGATCTTCAGGCAGAAATTGCTATGGAAGCGGCAAAATACTTTAACAGTCCTGTTAATGAAACTGTGAAAAAAGAGTTGTTTTTTATCCCTGCTCAGAATATGGCTTCTTTTAAACAATTTTCTTCAGGCCTCAAATATTATGAAGAAAACAGAGCAGATGAAGCATATAAATTTTTCTTAAAATCAGTTCAATCCGATACAGGTTTTCTTGAAGCACACAAGTATTTTGAATATGCAGCGAGGAAATCAGGTAAACTGGATGAATTCATTAAACATTATGAGGCTATGTTAACGAAAGATCCTGAAAATTCAATTTTAATGAATTACCTTGGTAATGCCTTTGTTGATAAAGGGGAAGTAAATAAAGCCGAAAGTCTTTATAAAAAAGCCATAAAAAATTCCCCCGCTTTTGCCAATCCTTATAATAATCTGGGAACTATTTATGCTGCATCGGGAAATTTTAAAGATGCCATTGATAATCTGCAAAAAGCATTGAAGTATACAGATGTAAAGGCACCTGTTTACTATAACCTGGGGCTCTGCTATCTCTATATGAATGATAACGGGAATGCAAAAACTTATTTTACCCATGCCCTTGATATAGATCCATCCAATCCTGATTTTGTTGCAGCAAGGGAAATGGTCTATGGTTTTAAAGTAGTGGTAAGTTACAGAGAGAAAAAAGTTCCCGGAGGACGGTACGGAGAAATTCTGATTAACAGTAAATCTCTGACCGATATAGAAACACCGGGGGGAGGTATGTCTGCTCTGGAAAGAGCAAAGGTTATTTCCGAAAGACTTCAGAAGATGATCAATAATGGCCTCAATCCTTTTGAGATAGAAATAGCCAGAAAGAATAAGGAAATAGTACTTCAGACAACCAGGGGTGATCTCATCATGACTGTTACTAAAAATGCTGCTCTGAGAGAAGGAATAAAGCCGGAAGAAATGGCAAAAAAAAAGTTAGAACTTCTTGAGAAAATGTTATATTATACGAAAAATGTAAATTATACATCTACCGGATTTATTACCCAGTCAATAGAGGCAGACAATAAAGATCATATGAAAAAAGGTGATGCCTGTTATGCTGCCGGTAATTTAGAAGAAGCGGAAAAGGAATATAAAGAAGGTCTGTCCGAAAATCCCGGCCTTGCCTACGGACATTACTGCCTTGGCATGATTGCTTTTGATAAAAAAGATTATGAAAAAGCCATGTCTTGTTTTAATAAGGCAATAGAGCTTGAGCCATCTTATACTCAGGCTTATATCTGGGCTGGCAAGACTTTTTTAACCACAGGTGATGAAGGGAAAGCCCATGAAATGTTTTCTAAAGCTCTTGAGTTAGAACCTGATAATGAAGAGGTAAAGGGTCTGGTTAAATAGAATTTATATTCAGGGATTGTAAGAAAATAATCCTGTTAGAATTTAACTAAATTCAGTTAAAAATAGGTGTTGGGTGTTGGATTTTAATCTTCCTAACCCGACACCCGACATCTGGCACTCAAAATCAGTAATCAATCAGTGGCATATTTAACGTTATCAGCACTTATTACCGTAACGGATAAAAGGGTATCCGTAAAAAGCTTCTGCCTGGCAGGCTCTGGAGAAGAAAAAT
>CALARM010000030.1 GCA_937888925.1 uncultured Synergistia bacterium
AATACATTAGCAGTAATTTAGAGTCAAGTATTATTTAAATAATTTATAGAATTTCAGGATGACTCTGGTTTTCTTCTGATATTTTTAGTAATTTTTTATGTATTTCTACCATGGCAAGGGTATCCTGTTTACAGTATATTAAAAGATTTTTCTTTATTTTTTCTGCTTCTTCGTCTGTATATTTACCGAGTGCCATTAAAGCAAAATAGGTTGATGCAGTTTCTCCATCGGCTATTCCCATGCCTTCATAGGTCATTTCAGGAACCAGAACGGGAAGAGTTATCTTAAGTGATGTTCTTCCGTGGAAGTCAGGGTGATAGTAATTTTCTCTTATAATTTTTTCTAAATCTACAAGTCTTTCTATAATATGGTTCAGCTCTTCTGAAAGTTCCGGGTATAATTCAATAAGTTCTTTAATTACGCCTTCTTCGTAGTCGGTATAAGTAACTATACTGCCTTTATCTTCGAGGGCTTTTATTAATGCTTCGGCTAATTCTCTTCTGCAGTCTTTTTGGGGATCTGCCAGGTATTCTGAGTGGTTGATAATACAGACCGGAGATGAGGTTTTATGTATGGAAAACTGAGTCGGGATTGTTTCATAGGGGGTAATGTTCTGGTATAAAGGGATAGCTGTCATAACAGTTTCGAAATCCAGATAAAAGGCAGGGAAATTAATGTTTTCCAATTCTATTTTAAGTCTTTCTCCTATAAAAGGTTTCTGAGTTTTTACGCATTTTGCAATTCTGAGCTGTGTGTCTGTGAGAGGGAAATTGTCAGGGATATTTTCTATGGAAGTAATTCCCAGGGCTTTTAGTTTGTCGAATTTTGATTGTGATAATCTCGGCAGATCAAAGATGTGGTTTTTTATGTCTTTTCCTGTGCATTTTTTTAAGAGATAGCATTTACGGCAGGTAAATATAAGGTCTGCTTCAGGTTTTACAGGGCTGTCTGTTATTTCCTGAATTTTTTCCAGAAGAGTTTTGAATTCTTTGACCTTTTCATGGACTTCTTCTGTATGATCTTCTTCCAGGAAAAGCTCTTTTGTTGCCATACCGAGCTGGAAGTTTTCTGAAAGATGCATTAAAGATATATGGGAAACATTGAGTCCTGCAAGTTCCATAATCATGGTTGTATAGGCCATGTCATGAATGTACTCTTCCCTGTCGTTTATGCTGGATTTTACTTCTATCATTTTCCATCCGCTTTTGTTACGGAGAAGTATATCTGCTCTGGTGACAAAAGATTTGTAGAGAAAGGCTCCTTCGAATATGGCTTTTGTATCGGGATCGTTCAGTAATTTTTCTGTTTTCTTTACTGCAGTGGTGGTGTTGAGATCTTCTATCAGAATACCTTCTGGATAGGTTTCTGTAGCTTTTTTGCCTATTTCAATTCCTGTTTCTAATCTGAATTTGTCGGAAATGGTGAGTGGTGTTGGATCTATGTTATGTCTGATATTCCATCCTAAAACAGGGCATTGAAGGGTTGATAGAAAAATGTCTTTTGTTATATTTTTCATATAAATAACACTCCCTTATTCTGTTTTCTGTCTGTATTTTTTTTTAAGAATATTATTCCAGTTTTTTTAAAATATTCCTTTTGTTTTTAGAATTTCTCTGGTAAGAGTTGTCAATTTATTGCCGGCATCAGGTCATATTTTGTATAGATTGGATTGATGGAGCTGTGCCGGTAAAAGTGGCAGATAAAAATGTACCGGAAGCGGCATGAAAGTGTAACTCATAGAAAAAAATATTTTTTTGTTTATTTTTTATAGATTACACTGATTTTACATTTTTATAATAATAAAAAATGGCGTATTTATAATATTTAATGGGAAAAATTGAAATATATTGGTGATGCTCTAAATCTGAACTGGCGTTAATAATTTTAAAGGATTTACAGGTTTCTATGTGGAATAGTTCATCAGGCAGGAATATAAGAAAAGTAAATATTTGATTACGGTCTATAGAATCAAGAAAGACCACACGCTTGCCGGCAGAGGTCTCCTCAATGATACAGTAATAGATAATAGACTGTAATTAAATAGTTCGCACAAAGTAATTAAATTCCTCCTTAATTTTATAAAAGTTATTGGAGTTTTATAGTGGCATTAAGTAATAAAGATTATACTGGTTTTTATGAGAGATATATTGAAAAGTTTAAATTGCACTCAGGCGGTAAGCAGGCAAATGGTTTATGTCCGTTTCATGAGGATAAGAAAAGTTCTTTTTCTGTAAATACTGAAACGGGACAGTGGAAATGTTTTTCAGGATGCGGTGAAGGTAATTCTCTTACTTTTGCTGACA
>CALARM010000031.1 GCA_937888925.1 uncultured Synergistia bacterium
TAGGGCCGGAAACACATATTCATAAACTCAGAGGGAAAAAGGTTCTTGACCCTACCTATAATATGCCCGGTGCATGGATTACTTCGGATCAGCGTTCGGAAGCAGAAAGAGGAGGATGTATGATCTTTGACCCTGTAAGTGTTATTGCTGCATTACTTACGGAGATTTTAAGGAAATATTCATTTAAATTTTTAGGTATTCAGGAAACAGAAGACCTTCTCGATCGCTTATTAAAAGAATATCCGGTTGTAAGAAGGGAACTGGATAAAGTTATTTCTATTGTAGAATTCAATAAGATTCTAAAAAACCTGTTATATGAACATGTATCTATAAGAGATTTACTCACAATCTGCGAAACTGTTATAGAATATGCTGCCGTCAGCCGTAACACTGATGTCCTGTCAGAATATGTCCGTCAGGCAGTTAAAATATCATTATGTAATGAATATAAAACCTTTGAAGGATATCTTTATGCTTCACTTGTTGATCCTGCAGTAGAAAATTTTTTACTGGCCAGTATCAGAAGAAATGATAAAGAGAATAAGATAGTTGTAAAGGATCAAATTAAAGAGAAACTATTTACTTTATTAAAGGAACAGGATGAACTGTTAAAAAATAAAGGCTTAAAATCAGTAATAGTCTGTTCACCTGCAATAAGGCTTTATTTCAGAAGATTTATCGAAGAAAGATTCCCTTCTCTAATAGTGTTATCTTATAATGAAATAGCACCGGGAGTAAGCCTTAAACCTGTAGGAATGATAGCACTTGATGACAATTTATTGAAAGAATGTCATTCTTCTATACTCAAGGGACTTTTAAATGAGATTGATTCTATTGGACTTTGACAGTGAGCAGTTATCAGTGACCAGTTACCGATTATCAGTAATTATTCACTGGTCACTGGTCACTGAAAAAACTGGTCACTGAAAAAATGGAGGTTGGTGAGATGAATAAGAGATTATATTATGTTGTCTGTGTGATGATAATTTTTCTTTTCTGCAGATGTTCGTCCGTTAAGCCAGTTAATGTTGTGAAGACTGATTTCCCTGATGAGATAGCACCTGTATATTGTATTCTCGGAACGAAAATATTTGAAAACAAGGGGATTTTTGATTGTGAACTTCAAAATAAAAGCAATGCTGAACAGACCGTCAATGTGGTCGTACAGGTTGTTGATTTCAGCAGTCCCGAATCGGAAACTGTGACATTGAAACCCGGTGAAAGTAAAGTTGTTTCTATGTTCCCTGTTTTCAATGATAAGGTTTTGGAACTTACGGAACAGAGAAGATCATCTGTAGATATTAAAGTATTAAAAAATAATGAAACATTATTCCAGGACAGCAAGGAAATTACAATTCTCGCTACAGATGACATGATCTGGGGAGTGGATACCGATTTCGATACATGTTTTCTTATAGCCTCATGGGTTACTCCGAGAGATCCCGTAATAGGGAAGATCCTGAAAAAAGCCAAAGAAAAAATGTCTGACAGAACTCTCTGCGGGTACGGGAGAGAAACAGATGAAGAATTTATCGAAGAAATGACTGCTATATGGAACACATTGCAGGGACTGGGTATTTCTTATGTGTCCAGTTCCGTATCCTTTGCAACTGCAGGCACTGCCCAGAGAGTCAGACTGCCGAGAGAAACCATTAAAGAAAAATGTGCCAACTGTGTTGACGGTACCGTTCTACTGGCTTCAATCTTTGAAAATCTTGGGATGGAGCCAATAATTGTTATTACGGGCGATCATGTATTTTTAGGTGTAAGAAAAACATCTGAAAGCGAAGATGTTTATTATATAGAAACAACTATGATGGCAGATTCGACCTTTGATGAGGCTCTGGCTGAAGGTAAAGAGGCTTTCAGAGCTTTGAAGAAATTAAAGAAAGATAAAGATTATGTACTGGTAGATATTACCGCCGAAAGAGCAGACGGGATTACTCCTATACCGGTAAAAGGAGACGGGCCGGATATTTAAAGGGTGAGTGTTAAGTAGTGAGTGATGGAACTACCTGTCATGCATTACGCGTTACGTGTGACGGTTTTAATAAAGGGATTTCCTGAAAATACTCCTGGATATGACAAATTCCAGTTTTCTTACTGTTTCACTGAATATTTTTGGCTCTACCTGCCAGAGGGGAATTTTCTTATTATCTATAATGTTTGACTTCAGATCCAGTATTTTATAAAACTGTATGGGACCTGTTATGGACAGCCCTTTGTCTGCACTGTATTCTCTGTCCCATATGAACCTGAACTGCACATGGTTGTCCTTCCAGTTGTACAGGGCATAATTATCTTCCAGTTTAAAACCTTCTTTGAGAAAACTCTCTTTAGCCTTTTGAGGCACCAGTTTCTGTTTCGAATAACGCCATGATTCTATTTCTGTTATTTCATCCATATGGAGTGAGTAGAGACTTCTGAATATCTGCTGAAAAGGCTGTTTAATATTATGATCCATTATGATTTTCTGCCACATGATGATCTGATTGGCGAAAAATATATCCAGAGGATGGGCCACTGTAAAGAGCTGTTTTGTATGGGCAAACCTGAGTTTCCCTTCTACTGTAAGCCAGTTCTTTTCATGATATATGCCGAGAAAGCTGCCTTTTTCTCCATAGAGATTTAACACCAGTCTGGCAGGAATTTTTTTGAATATATCTTCTCCGAAGAGCCATATGAATTCTTTTATAGTAAATTTTTCCTGTGTTATCATTGCCTGTTCCATTATTTTTCTGGCTATGTCAAATTTTCTGTCTGTAATCTCTTCTATGATTCCATCTTTTTTTATCACTTTTTTTATAATATCATCTATTTCCCCTCTGTTACTGCTCAGATTACCTATGGCATTACCTGTCAGGAGTACAGCTTTTTTCGATTTCCCTTCCAGTTTTATATAATCGATTAATGCAGTTACAAAATCTGTAAGGAATTCGC
>CALARM010000032.1 GCA_937888925.1 uncultured Synergistia bacterium
CAGAATCTTCAAGAACTGTTTTTGCTATTGGTCCTACCAGGGAAATAAGATATTTTTCAAGTTCATCTACAATATTTATATTCTCACCGTAAAGTGATATATATAAAGTCCTGGCCTTTTCATCAATAGTTTTCAATTCCTGAATTTTTTTACTGATACTGGAAATATTCTCTTCAGTCAGGTTAAACTGACAGCAGAACATTTCCAGTGCTCCGTCAAGCTGCTCCAGAGGAAGAGTCTCTAAAGTATAACCGAGCTTTTTCACAGAATCTTCAAGAACTGTTTTTGCTATTGGTCCTACCAGGGAAATAAGATATTTCTCTATTTCTTCTATTACATCTACATCTTCCTGCTTATCCAGCATACCTGTAATACTTTTTTTAATAGTTTCTTCAACAGTTTTAAGTTCTTCCAGTTTCTTAACTATATTTGAAATATTCTCCTGAGAAAGATTGAACTGACAGGCAAACATTTCTATCACTCCGTCGAGTTTTTCTACCGGTATGGTTTCCATTGTATAGCCAACTTTTTTTATAGAATCGTCCATTACAGACTTCCCTATTGGTCCTACAAGTGATACAAGATATTTTTCCAGTTCTGCAATAATATTTTTATTATCAAGTGACACAGTTATAACTTCCTCTCTTTTTTCTTTTTTCTCCATGAAGGTCTCTTTAATTTCAAAAGAGGTAAATCCATAAAATTCTTTTGAAAAATCAATTTTATTTATATCCAGAATTTCTTTGATTTCTCTTATATTATCAAAAGAACTTATAATAAGTCCCATTGCAGGCATGAAAGACGTTCCTCTGGTAGTGACCAGATTCTTATAACTATCTCTCATAGATTTTTTAGTCAATCTCGGCAAAGCAAATTTATAGGATTTTATATTTAATTCACTGTTAATATAATCATGAAAAGCTTCAAGTTGGATTGTTCCGCCGCAGAATATGATTGTTTCAAATTTATCCGGGCTGTATTTGTTGGCTGTCAGAGTTTTCAAAAATTCGTCAGTCCATTCTTTAAAAATAGGACGTAACAATTCAGATATAAATTCATCATGTTTTTTCTTCTTTATATCCTCTGCATTATCAAAATCCAGTTGTCTGGCAACCATAAGAGCCTGAGTGAAAGTTTTCCCGCCAAAAGGGTAAGTTGCAGATAAAGCCACTTTTCTATCTTCTATAAAAGTCAGAGATGTACCTTCAAAGCCTGTATTTATTATGAGCACATTATTCTTTTTATCTTTCATCATAAAATCGGCAAGAAAACTGTCTGCAAAAGGTTCTGCAATTATCTTAAAATTATTACATCCTGCCATAATAAGAGTTTCTCTGATATTCTCACAGGCTTTCTTTTTTATAGCCGTAACTCTTACCTTCATAAAATTTTCTCTTGATGTAGAGTCTATATTATAATTTACAGACCAGTCTTCAAAAGGTAAAGGTATAATTTGCCTGAATTTATCATTTAACACATGGTTATCCGGCGCAGTTAAGGGAAAATCCAGAGATTTTACAAATAAAGTTTTTATAAAAACACAGTAAGGAGAAAGGGAAACAATAACTTCTTTTTCATTCATATCTTTAAGAAGAGATTTTACTGCTTTACTCATGGAATGGATATCAGTTATGATACCATTTGAGATACTATTTTCAGGAACGCTTTTAGTTCCTATCAATCTCGGATATATATGTTTTTTACTGTCCAGATCAAGCTGTAAAATTTTTATTTCCCATGATCCTATATCAAGGGCAACAGTATTTGAAAATCTCCCTTTTAAGTCAGAAAGTTCAGATGTATTCTCAATTTTGAACAATTCAGAGAAAACAGACGTATCTGTTATAGATACGTTCTCAGAACTGTCTTTTAATCTCTGAGATTTTTCTATTTCCTCTCTTTTAGCAGATATTTTAAGAAGATCTTCTTTAAATACTGCTGCAGAAGAATATCTATCTTTAACCTCCTGGGCAACTGCTTTCGAAACAATTTCCTCAAGTCCTTCAGTCAGGTCATCACGAGAAGCCCTGAGAGGGGGAAAGAGAAAAGGATTTCCTTCTCTTTCCATAGGATTTTCTCCTGTAAGGAGTGTATGCAATACAGTTCCAAGAGCAAAGATATCACTCTGGGGATAGGCATTGCCTGCATATTGTTCAGGTGCAGCATAACCGGCAGACCCTATTCTTGTTTGCGTATTCCTTGTTTCAAAAATATGGGCTATACCGAAATCCAGAAGCATTACCTTTCCTTTTTTATTTTCCATAAGATTTGCAGGTTTTATATCCCTGTGAATAATCATAGGCTCATAATTATGAAGATAATCCAGTATGTCACAGACCTGAATCACCCAGTCAATTACCAGTTCTTCCGAGAGAAGGCAGTCTTCACGCAATGTGCTGTCAAGAATATCTTCAAGGGTTTCCCCTTCTACATAATCCATAACAAGATAGTATCTTCCTTCTTCCAGAAAATGATTCTGCACGACAGGAAGGCTGTTATGCCTCAGTCTGGCAAGTAAAACTGCCTCTTCTTTAAATTTATCAACAGCATAATCCCTCTCTTCAGAGGTTTTAAACTCATCGGTCATAGCTTTTATAACACAGTGAGTGCCGGCAAGATTTAAATCTTCTGCCAGATAAAGAGTTGCCATGCCTCCGCTGCCTATAACATCAAGTATCCTGTATCTATCATGATAAAGGGTTCTACCTTTACCACATTTACAAAATAAATCTCCGCTTTTTAATTCTTTATTACACTTATTACAAATATACACAGCTTAAAACCCCATCCTATAATTTTACTAAATTTCTATTTTTACTTAACCTTACTAAGGTAGCAGGTACGTCAGTATCTGGAATCTTATTTATCGTGACCCGTAACGCGTGACGCGTCACGGGAGAAAAACATCAATCTACAATATATATTTTTTTCGAACGAAATAATATCTATCTGAGCCCTTTTTCATTGAAAAACGGACCGTATTGCTGGTCCGAACCTTTTATATGATTGAGTAACCATTCTTTAAGAAAAAACATAACTTCTATGGAAAGACCCATTTTACCATCATTGAAATTCTGCTGAAATTCCAGTGTCTTTTTTACAAAATCATTATGTTCTTTTTTATGCGCTTCATAATCAGGATAAGAAAATTTCTCCATATATTTTTCTTCATTGGAGAAATGAGTTCCCACATAAGTTACCATTCGTCCGAGTATACCGGAGAGCATTTCTTTTCCCTTACCGACCTGCATTGCTTCATGCAATTCGTTTATCATAAAAACAAGCTTTTTATGCTCATCATCTAACTGTTTTACTTTAACACTGTAACTGTCATCCCATGAAATATATTCGTTCTTGCCTCCCGATTGCTTTTCTTTTTCCTGTCCTGATTTACTCTTAAAAAAACCTTTAAAAAAATCAAAAAGTCCCATTCATATTCCTCCTATTTTTTTATACAATTATAATAGTATTATGAATTATTGAGAAGACCCATATTTTATTTATTTCTAAAAAAATAATGGCAATCCTTTAACATGATTGTCATTATTTTTCTCACATAAACAGCTACAGACTATAAAGAAATCATTCTTCACCGGTCATTATTTTTTAGCAGTATCAATAAGAAACTGTGCAAAAATCGGGCCTACAGTCTGATAGCCAAGAGTATTCGGATGAGAATCAGCATCTTCATGTGTTCTCTCATAGGCATAGTTCAGCATATTATCATAGCCTGCAAGATAATTGAATAGATCAAAACATACTACGTTGGTACGGCCTCCGATATAATCGGAACTCTTAAGCCAGTTTGCAAAATTTCTTGCATTTGCCGCAGCAATACTATTTGTGTTAAGACGATGAAGAGGAGGGGGGCTCATTACAACAAATATCTTTTCCGGATGCTGATCAAAGAAATTTCTCATTTCA
>CALARM010000033.1 GCA_937888925.1 uncultured Synergistia bacterium
AAGAAGGATTTTCTTTTCCCCGTGACGAATATACCTTCACACCCTCATAATATAAAACATTCAGATGCTCTTGCAGAAAATGAAATTTTTTTTGGGAGAGTGTTTGACGATGAAATATAATTTCTTTAGATTACTCAAAGTCCGTCGCCATGATTTTTTCACGTCTCACCACCCTTACATCACTATTTTAAAAGAAAGGAATGATCATTATGGCAAAAAAACTTTTAATTTCCATTGTCTTAATAAGTATTATCTCTGGTATTGTCATAGCAGGCTGCGGTGACAACGGGTCAAGTCAGATTGTAGTGCCTGCGACAGGCACTCCGACACAGATAGCCAGTCTTGTAACCATAAAGGGCCAGGCCCTTGAAGTGAACGGCACACCCATACCGAATGCATTCGTTGTATGTGTAAATCCGGGACTGTCCGCTTCTCTTTCCACCCTGGCAGATCAACTCGGAAATTATATATTCAGGAATCTTCCTCCTGGAACTTACAGGATTGAAATATGGAGAACAGAGGGAGAGCATAGTTCTTCTCCCGGAAGTCCCATAGGAGCGGTGAATATTACCGTTACAGAAGGCTCTGTTACCGTTAATGTTACAGTGGGAACCATTGACCCAACGCCGACACCGACTGCGACCAATACGCCGGGAGGGCCGACTGTAACCAATACGCCGGGAGGGCCCACCAATACACCGACTTCTACTAATACGCCGGGAGGACCGACCAATACGCCGACTGCTACGAATACGCCTGTGCCAAGTCCTACGATTACATCTGTTAATACTTCATCCGGGGCTGTAGGAGATACGGTTGTTATAACAGGTAATTATTTTGTTAATGTTACGTCTGTGACTTTTAGTTCTTCCGTAGCAGCAAGTTATACGGTGAATTCTGCAACCCAGATAACTGCTACAGTTCCTTCAGGATCAGTGACAGGTGTAATCACTGTTACTACGGCAACAGGTTATGCCACTGTTGGTTTTACTATGAAATCATGGCATGATATAAGCAGTAATTTAACTTCCGACCCCAATAATTTGCTTGATGTGACTTTTTCAGGTAATGAGGTATGGATTGCCGGTGATAAGCCGGGAGAATTATATCATTCCACTGATGGTGGAACGTCCTTTACTCCTGTGCCACTTCCTTCACCTATTAATCGAGCTAAATTAACTGCATCAAATGGTTATACTGAATATGTCACGTCTCTTTTTATGAGAGCTACAAATGATGTCTGGGCAGCAACTACTGCCGATGGCAATATAGGCAGAGTTCTCAGGTGGGATGGTTCTACTCTATCTGCTGTAGGTGGTACTGTAAGTGCTTTAAATTCAATCCATTTCCCGCCTTCTGGCAATATTGGATATTGTTGTGGTAGTAGTGACTCTAGTGGTTATGTATATAAAATTGATACATCGGGTCTCTCTGTAACTAGTTTCGACACTCCAACAGGAAGCCTGTATATAAACTCTATAGTATTTCCTGTAGATTCATCTACCGGATGGACATCAACCCTTGGGGGTCATATAGATATTTATTCTGGAGGGGTATGGACTAGTGCAAATCCTCCTTCATCTATTGAACTTGAATCTGTATATTTTATTGATAATTCAAATGGATGGGCTGTTGGAGTGGATAGTTCTCCGAGTGGCTTAATACTTCATAGTACCACCGGTAATTCATGGACTCGACAAAATTTACCTGCAAGCCTTAATCCTGGCAATATAAGCTTAATAGATGTATTTTTTAGAAATTCACAGGGATGGGCAGTAGGTACAAATCTTCGAAAAGATTTAATTCTTTATACAACAAACAGTGGAGATACATGGACAGTACAATACCAGTCACCATCAGAAATATTGTTTGCATTATTAAATGCCGTTTATTTTGACTCTAACGGTGTTGGCTATGCAGTAGGAAATAATAAGAAGATATATAAATATTATTAAATACTATTAAGCTTACAATATACAAACAGAGGAAGCACCAGCTTTCTCTGTTTGTTTGATTATTTCTGGGGTGTTACATTACAGTTCACACCATGAAAGCACATCTGTAAGAATGCGATAAAAAGGTTTACTTCCTGTCATATATTCCATATTTGCTGTAATATTTCCGCCGCGTAATGCATATATAGAGCCACTGGAATAAGGAGACGTTTTTGCTCCGTTAACAGTAGCCACTGCTCCTATTACATTTATAGGGCCATCGATGGAAATATCCCCGTAGGAATATACCATTCCCTGAAAAAAAGATTGATTCGGGTCGAAAAATATGGAAGGGTTCTTCTTAAAAGCTTTCCAGTTCAGTTTCTTACTATAAAAAAAATCTCCAGGATTCGTATCTTTCATATAGATATCTGCATTTGAATCATTAAACCACGTGGCAACATCAGAACCTACTTTAGATGGATCTGTTAAAGTGGATTTATTATTAGTCCACCACTGTTCTATTCCTCCATTACCAATCTGTGATGCTGGTATATTATCTGCTCCTGCATTTTTCATAGCTTTTATCGTAGCCTTTACATTTAAGGGTTGCTTTAAAAGCCATTCATTATTACTGTTATTTGTGGTGTTATTTATATATACATTACCTTCTGAAAAGAGTAAAGCTCCTTTGCTGTCTGAAGGGTCAACTGTTGAAAGTAACTGTCCTTTTATTTCCAGACTGTTTCCCTCATTAAAGCCTCCCAGTGTTCTATACCCCGCTGTTATAATAGAACCTCCGTAAGAAGTATTATAACTGCTTTTTACATTTCCTTTTACCTCGAGAACACCATTTACAAACAATTTTGCTCCGTCTCTGAGTTCTATATTGCCGTAAACTACCAGATTTCCATTGACCTGAGTATCTTTATCTACAATTAAAGTAGGCCAATTTCCTGTTAAAGTGCGATTCCCTGCAATATACCTTCTGTTTGATGTAACTATGAGAGAAGGTAGAGAAGCACTTTCCGGCCTGTAAGATACCTGATTTGGATCTGACGGATCTAGCTGCTCTGTAAGAGTGGCAGGATCTGTTACCCCGAAAGAAGTGCTAACGCCTGCAGCAGGAGTTGATGACACTATTGGTACAGGAGTGCAACTGGCAATATTCACTAAATCTGATATGTTGTATTCCTGAATATCAACAGGAGCAGCACCTGATACCTTATTTTTATCATCGACTGCAGGAGCATTGACAGATCCTACAGCTCTTATATTACTTCCATTGTAAAACCTGCAGCTATTCGGATCGGTATTACTGAAATTAAGATCCTTATTTGCCTGTAATGAACTTGCTATAGGTTCTCCTGAAGTCATATCATTTATGCCGTTTACCACAAGTCTTGAATTACTGTCACCATTCGGATCTATTACTATATTTGCCAGAGTGGCATTCTTATCACAGCACATACCCATAGCAACTCCGGGGTTATTCCTTACTACGGCCCTTATAATCCTCTTGTATCCTCTGTAAGTGCCTTCTCCTATGATTACAATCGTATTACCCGGCACATTCGCATCACATACGTAAGGAGCAAAATTTGCTGTACTGGGATTTGGATTTGACAGGTTTTCTGCGTACATATACTTGCATTCATACTGACTGAGCGAAGTATTATCTATTGTCACATTGTAAGGCCCGTGTACGGGAACGGACGACAGCGGCGTAGGTGTGGGCCCCGGCGGGTATGGTGTAATAATGGATGTGGACATATGGTTGAAATCATACATGTTGTAATTAATAGCCGAAGTTGCAAGATTGAGAGCTTCAAATCTTGCTCTTACATTTCCAGTAGTTCTCAGATTGCCTGTGCTCAGAGACACAATGGCAAGAGATAGTATGAGCAGTATTATTAATATTGACAATACCATAATAAGGGCTATGCCCTTATTCTCATAGAGTGAAATGTTTTTTTTCATAAATTTTACTC
>CALARM010000034.1 GCA_937888925.1 uncultured Synergistia bacterium
AAAAACTAATTTTTCTTCTCCAGAGCCTGCCAGGCAGAAGCTTTTTATGGATACTTTTTTATCTGTTACCGTACTTAGAGCCTGTCCGAAAAGTAATATTTTTTTCACATCCTTTCCACTGCCAGGTTCTGGAGAAAAATATATACCGTATTAACAGCCAGTTGTAAATTAAACAGAGGCAAGATAGTAAATGTCTGTAAAAATAGATTTCCTTTCAGGAGGATTATAGATTTTTCGGAAGAGCCTGGCAGTGGAAAGGTATGGAGCGACTTTTCGGATAGGCTCTTAGTGCTTATACTGTAACTATGATGTAGTTTTTCTGACAGCTCCTAACTATAACGGGATTATGTTACTACGTTAAGAGGTCTTCCTTCCAGAAAAGAAATAATATTTTTTAGACATATATCTTTGAGTCTTTCCATTGCTTCTTCCGTGTAAAATGCTGTATGAGGTGTGAGAAGTATATTCTCAATGTTGAATAATTCACTGTCTTTCGGAAGCGGTTCTTTCTCGAATACATCAAATGCTGCACCTTTAATTCTCTTTTCTTTCAGTGCTGCTATAAGATCTCCTTCGTTTACAACAGGCCCTCTTGCACAGTTAATCAGGATAGCTTCTTTTTTCATTAAATTAAATTTTTCTCTGTCAATCATGTGTCTTGTTTCTTTGTTGAGTGGAAGATTCAGTGTTATTATATCGGATTTTTTTAAAAGTGACTCCAGGGAGTAAGTGCTTATATGCCTGTATTTTTCAGGGGTTTTTGTATTAATCATAACTTTCATGCCGAAAGTTTTTGCGATTTTTTCCACTCTTTTTCCAGTGTTCCCATAGCCTATTATACCCAGTGTTTTTCCCTTTAATTCCATTACCGGCTTAAGATCTGTCCACCAGAGACCTTTTCTCATTTCTCTATCCATATAATTTAATTTTTTTGTCAGAGTCAGGATCATGGCAAAAATATGTTCTGCCACTGCATCGGAGGAATAATCGGGAACATTGCAGACTGTTATGCCATGTTTTTTTGCCATTTTTATATCAATAAATTCATAGCCTGTGGCATAAACGGATATTAATTTTAACTTCTTTAGATCCGGTATCAGTTCATTGTAAAATGTTTTATCCACTATGATTACTTTAGAATCCTTAAGTAGTTCTGAAAACTCATGGGCCGGTAAATTTTTCGGATAATATATAATATTACCGAGAGTCTTTAATTTTTTTATATGGTTTTCATTAAATTTTATTATTTCTTCTATTGCTATTTCCATATCTTTGCCCTTTACTTTTTATAGAGGCTCATAACTCTGTCAACATAATTTATGGTTTCTTCATATGGAGGAATACCTTTATATTTTTCGACAGTTCTGGGGCCTGCATTGTATGCTGCCAGGGCAAGTTTATAGTTGCCGTTAAATTTATTCAGCAACATTCTGAGGTATTTTGTGCCTCCTGCTATATTCTGTCTCGGATCAAAAGAATCTTTTACGCCGAGCATTTTTGCAGTATCAGGCATTAACTGCATGAGTCCCTTTGCACCTGCAGGTG
Organism: uncultured Synergistia bacterium; assembly: GCA_937888925.1. Next base: position 1,546 of record CALARM010000034.1, read on the forward strand.
ATACTGCATCTTTATCCCATGCCGATTCTGTTTCGATTACCGCATTGACAAATTTTACAGGAAGTTTATATTTACTTGCATAAAAAGCTATAATTTCATCATAATCATCTATTTTAGAAGTACCTGTGCCAAGACCGAGTTCATCCAGTCCTCCTTCGCATCCCGTAAGGATTAATAGAAATAAAATAATAGATATTCTGTAAATTCGCAACAAAACATTTCCTCCTTAAAAAAATAAGCAATATTATAAAAAGAACTGCAACTTATATGCCATTTCCAGGAAAAGACTTCCCTTACAAAGATTAAATATTCTGTATAATTTAAAAATTCCCTTTTCTCTAAGTACCGTAACAGGTAAAAGGGTACCCATAAAAAGCTTCTGCCTGGCAGGCTCTTACGAAGAAAAATAATTTGCCTTATATAATTTGTTTTACAGACAATAAATTATTTAAATAATTTATGTAAAAATCAAGGAATTATCGAAAAAATGTAAAATATATATGGTTACTTGATTTATTGTATAATTTTATATTGAAGTTATTGTATTTGATTGTGGCAATATTTAGTCCTCCCGTGACGTGTTACGCGTCACGCGTTACGATATTTGTATTCTGAGGTGAACCGGTGGTTTGTTCTAAGTGTGGTTTAAATAATAGAGATGGTGCCAATTTCTGTGACGGATGCGGTAAAGCTCTTGCCGGCGGAACGACAGATGAAGTCAAAGGTCTTGCTCTGGTTGAAGGAAGCACCCTTAAGGGCCGTTACATAATAAAAAACCTTATTAAAGTTGGCGGTATGGGTGCTGTTTATAAAGCAGAAGATAACGTTACCGGGAGAATCTGTGCCGCAAAAGAACTATGGACTTACTGGGCTACATCGGATCAGGAGAAAGAATATCTGATAAGAAAATTCGAAAGTGAAGCAGATTTGCTTCATAAACTCGATCATATAAGCCTTCCCGGTGTTATGGATTATTTTATTTCCAATGAACGTTATTATATTCTTATGGATTTTATAGAAGGATCTGATCTGGATACTATCATACAGGAACAGGGAAACCCGGGATTACCTCAGGAAGATGTTGTAAAATGGGCAATTCAGGTTGCTGAAGTCCTTGAGTATCTTCATAACTGTGATCCTCCTATAATTTACAGGGATTTGAAACCGGCAAATATTATGATCAGAAATTCTGATAACAGAATAGTTCTCATTGATTTTGGTATTGCCTGTGCTCTTCAGGACGGTTCGGGAGGAAGTCCCAGGACTATGATAGGAACTATGGGGTATATGTCGCCGGAACAATTTATAGGTAAGGTTGCTCCTACAAGTGATATATTCTCCCTGGGGGCTACCCTTTATTATCTTTTAACAGGTACGACTCAGGAACTTTTTAATTATAAACCCATGAATAATATAGTTCCTGGAATCAGCGAATCCATTGATGATATAATCCGCAGATCCCTTCAGTTTAAACCGGGAGACAGATTTCAATCTGCAGGTGAAATGGGTATAGCGTTGGAACAGGCAATGAGACAGCATTTCCTTGTAACAAAAAGACT
>CALARM010000035.1 GCA_937888925.1 uncultured Synergistia bacterium
CCTGTGGAGATTGTGCCTCTACCTGAAGGTTTTCAGCCGAAGGCAAGCACGGTCAATGAAACAGGAACCCTACGAATTTATTTGTAGGTAATTCAGATACTATACTTTTGCAGATTTTAGAAAAAGTCTTAAATTTATTATGTTCTACTTTTAAACTTGAAGTCAATAAAATCAAAGGTTTTATAAAAAAGTGCAAAAGTATAGTTATTAATTAAGTATGAATTTACGGTTTTGGATTTTATAAAATCCTTAAATTCCGTTTTCATATATTACTATTATACGAGGAGGATCTATCATGAAACAAATAATATATATGTTTCTTTTTCTGTTTCTTTTATCAGGATTTTCCCTGGCAGCAGACGTTCCTGATATGTTTCCCTTTCCCACTGAATCCTACAGACTTCCGAACGGTATGGAAGTGGTTTTAATCAAATACGGCTCAGACGGCACTGTAATTGACATGTTAGTCGTTGATACAGGTACCAGGTATGAGAAAAAACCTGATGAAATAGAATACACGCACCTGATGGAACACCTCATGTTCCGGGGATCGAAAAATTATACAGTTGAAGATGTAAATAAAATATATACAAAATACGGTGTTTATGACCAGGGTTTTACTGCGAGTGATTTTACCTGTTATTACAGAATATTTCCGAAAGATGCCATGGAAGATCTTACAAAGATTATGGCAGACAGGCTGGAAAACCTTTCTTTTACGGAAGATGAATATAAAGCTGAAACAGGAGCGGTACTGGGTGAATACCAGGGACATTATCAGACACCCTGGAGCAGACTCCATCAGAAACTCTATCAGATAGCCTTTACCGTTCATCCCTACAGAGATGTGCCGGAACACCTGGAAGTCCTGAAGAAAATGCCGGAAAATCAGGAAGCTGTAATGAATTTTTACCGTAATTACTATAAACCGAACAACTGCCGCCTTATCATAACAGGTGATTTTGACACGGCAAAAACAAAAGAAATTATAGAAAAATATTACGGTACTCTGAAGGCAAGTAATGTTAAACCTGACATAGAGCAGGAACCTCTTCAGACCGGGGAAATCACAGGTGAGGTAAAATATGATGGAAAAACGTCTCCCTATTTGCTCATAGCCTATAAAATCCCGGGATATGACGTAAATAACAGGGAAATCCCCTCTATAGATCTCATAAAAGAACTGTATTTTACAGATAGTTCTCCCCTTTATAAACGGCTGGTATATGATGAAAAACTTGTTTATTATATCTCTTTTCCGGGATATTATTTCTGCAAAGATCCGTCACTCTTTACTACAACTATGAAATTAAAGAAAGAAGAGGATATGGAGAAAGTCAAAGAAATCTTCTTTGAAGAAATAGATAAAATCCGAAAAAATCTCTGTACCGATGAAGAACTTGATAGAATAAGAGAAAAAAATCGTTATGATATACTTACAGGCATGGATTCTCTGGAAAAAACAGGATTTACTTTTATGAATTATTATTTCCTGTCGGGAGATCCTGACGGGGTGAATAAATATTTCAAACATTACTTCTCCATAACTCCTGAAGATATAAAAAATACGGCGGGAAAATATTTTATTGAAAAAAATCGAACCGTTGTAACACTTTACGGAAAGGAAGAACAGAAAAATGAAGAATAAATCCAATTTGTTTGCTATAATTTTATCTCTTATTCTTATATTGATGAATATAACCTGCTGTTATGCCGCAGATTTCCATAAAGAACCTCCTTATACTCTTATGACAATTGAAAATTCGGATATTGTTTATATAGTAATTTCTTTTAATACAGGCACTGTAAGAGATTCTAAAGGGAAAGAAGGACTGAATTATGTAACAGCATCATTAATAGAAGATAACATAAGGAGAAAACTCAATGAAAAATCTCTCACATCGGGAGCGGAATTTTACGGACAGGCAGATAAAGAAATTACAACATTCTTCTTTAAAGTCCACAGGGATAAATTCGACGAAACATATCCGCTCTTTATGAGTGAAATCATATCGCCTGACATCAACAAAGATTCCTTTGAAAGAGCAATAGAACAGGCACAGAATGTCAGGGAATACCTTATAAATGACTGTGAAGAAATGTCTCTTCAGGGCCTGGAAATGTTCTTATACAGGGATCATCCCTATGGAACTGCTGACTCCGGCACACGTTCGTCTCTTAAAAATATTTCTATAGATGATGTAAAAGATTTTCATGCTAAATTTTACAGAAAAGAGAATTTCAGAGCCGCCATAGCTTCAAAAAACTGTAAAGAAATACTGGAGAAAGTAACAGGCGAACTGTCTCAATTACCTGCCGGAAAACCTGAAGATATGATTATAAAAAAGCCTGAACCCTTTAACAAAAGAGTATTAATCATAAAAAAAGATTCAGGCACCACAGCAATGGCAATGGGATTTCCCGTAGATTTTACCAGAAGTGATGATGCTTATTATCCTTTGCTGGTGGCAAATTCCCGTTTTGGTTTCCACCGCTACATGCAGGGCTTTCTCTTTATACAGTTACGTTCAATAAGGGGATTTAACTACGGAAATTATTCCTATATAGAAAAATTCATAGAAGGCTCTCAGGATAAAATGCCTCGGACCAGGATAGCGAGACAGAGCCAGTATTTCTATATATGGATAAGAAATCTCTCAGATGAAAACGCCACTTTTGCAGCGAAATTTACAGTAATGAATCTTGATAAAATGATAAAAGAAGGTCTTGATAAAGAAACATTTGAATTGAACAGGGATTTTATAAAGAATAATTCAAAATTGTGGGCTTTCGACCCGTTCCAGAAAATTGGATTCGAAATGGATTCGAATTTCTATAAAACACCTTATTACATTGATTATATAGAGAAAAAGATGGACGCCATGAAAAATGAAGATGTAACTGCTGCTTTACAGAGAAGAATGGATGTGGAAAATATGAAATTTGTATTTGTAACGTCTGATCCTGAAAAGATGAAAAAACGCCTTCTCGGAGAAATTTTATCGAACCCTGTTTATGAAACAAACCTTTCCGAAGAGGACAAACGTGTTGATGAAGCGGTGTTACAGTATGATCTCAAATTAAAGGCAGAAGAGATAGAGATT
>CALARM010000036.1 GCA_937888925.1 uncultured Synergistia bacterium
GGCAGACGCAATTGGAGCAGGTGGAATGGGTTCTGGTGCCCAGCAAATGTCAATGGTTGGTTCTCAGCAGTCAGATCAGCAGGCTGTGCAGACACAGATGCAGACTATTCAGCATGAAAGACAGAAACAGGAAATGGACAGGTTAAAGAATAAGGAAAGTTTGAGAGATCATCTTTCCAAGCAGGCCTCAAAGATACATGAAGGCAGAGGTAAAGTTGCTCAGGATCAGATCAGAGTCGGTGAAAGTTTGACAAGAGCAGGCTAGTACCACCCTATAAAATAAAGAGTCCGCTTTCGCGGACTCTTTATTTTTTTATACACTTTTTTCTCATGAATATTTTGTATATGCCAGTCAATGTGACCTCTTATTACCACAACAGATAATAAATTCTTAAAAATATCTTTTTTTCTGTAATTTTCTGAAAAAATTTTTCTCCGGTACTTGACATTTTTTAAATTCAAGTGATATATTATTAATTGAAATCGTTGTTATTGAAACTGTATCAAGAAGGAGGAACGTAAAATGGCAGATGCAATTGGAGCAGGCGGAATGGGTTCTGGTGCCCAGCAAATGTCAATGATTGGTTCTCAGCAGTCAGATCAGCAGGCCGTGCAGACACAGATGCAGACTATTCAGCATGAAAGACAGAAACAGGAAATGGACAGGTTAAAGAATAAGGAAAGTTTGAGAGATCATCTTTCCAAGCAGGCCTCAAAGATACACGAAGGCAGAGGGAAGGTTGCTCAGAATCAGATCAGAGTAGGTGAAGCACTGACACGAGCAGGCTAATGTTATTTCGATAAAAAAAAGAGCCCTCAGGCTCTTTTTTTTATCTTTTTTATCGGGAAATATCAGTAAAATATCATTTATTTTTCGAAGTAAACAATTCCTTTCCCTGCTTCTTTTTTTGCCTCCAGTATCATGCCCAGAAAATCCAGTATAATTCTTCCTGCCAGCTGGGCAGTCACTTCAGAATGATCATATTGAGGATTTACTTCTACCAGATCAAAACCAACAATATTTCCTTTCTTCGGGAGAGATTTTAACATTTTTTTCAGTTGATGATAGTTAAAACCACCCGGTTCATAAAGGCCTGTGCCGGGAGCTACTGAAGGGTCCATAACATCAATATCTATTGTTACATAAATGTTTTTACCGGAAGGTATCTGGCTTACTGTCCATTCCGGGCCGTTTTCTATAGCTTCTTCTGCAGTAATTATATTAAGACCGTATTTTTTTGCATCTTCATAAACAGTGAAGCCATTCTGCAGTCCTCTTATACCTATTTGAGTAATTTTATTTATATTCTTTAATTCTGAAATTCTTCTTATAGGGCTTGCATGAGAATAGATAATTTCTTCTTCTTTTACTGCATCTTTAAAATCCAGATGTGTATCGAAATGGATTATATCAAGGGGTATATCGCCGAAAGCTTTGACTATGGGAAACGTAATGGAATGATCTCCGCCTATGGTTACAGGGAATACATTTCCTTTTATAATTTCCTTAAAACCATCATGGATGATATCCATATTTTCTTCTACTGTACCCGGGCCGGGAAGAATATCACCGTAATCAATAATTTTAATCCCTTCAAGTAAGAATTTTTTTGTCTCTACATCAAAGATTCTTTCGTTAAACATATAGGCAGTACCATAGGTGCGGGAAGCTGCCCTTATTGATCTTGTACCATAGGATGCGCCTGAACAAGTTACCTGATCCATAGGAACACCTACAACTACCACATCTACTCCTGTTAAATCTCTTGTATGAGGAAGTTTGCAGAATGTCGAAACACCTAAAAACCTTATTTCGTAATCCTTCATTATTTTTTCTCCTTTATTTTATGAAAATACTGCGATACTGGCTTAAGCATTAATATTTAATAAAATCTCTTCACCCTTTACGATTTTAAAATTAATTATTTATGCTCACTTCAGTAGTGATGTGTTCATGTAATTATATGTTAATGGTAACAGAACGTCAAGGAAAGAGGATTTTTTTTATGACCATAGAATTTAATTTCAGACATTTTTATAATTTGACAGTTGAATATGTCGTTTTAGAAAATGAAAGGTTTGTTGTTATGGAAATATCCAGAATAATTTATGATCAGATCTTAAAATCTGAATATAAGGCACTGGCTCTTAAAAAATCTTTAGAGACTGAATT
>CALARM010000037.1 GCA_937888925.1 uncultured Synergistia bacterium
AAGTCAATCTGAAAACATCTTCTTCTATAGATGCATCGATAGAATTTACCCACAGTGCAGGAGATCTTGACCTGTATCTCTTTGACAGCCAGAAAAAATTGATTGAAAAATCAGAAACAATTCAGAATACGGAATCTGTTGAAGCAAAAGATGAAATTTCCGGCAGAAATCTTGAATCTTCCCTCCTTCTGGCAGGCATTTATTACATAAAGGTTCATGGTTATTTCGGTTCTCTTAACAGCTATAAAATAACGGTAAAAGTGCCGGATGTGCCGGTTCTTTCGTCTGTCACGGATGAAGACGGAGATAATAAAGATAGTAACAACAGTTATTCAGTAGTAAGATTTACCATTTCAGGAAATAATTTCCGAAAAAACATCAACTCTGCAAAAGGAAAAGTTACTTTTGTAAGGGTTGATGATAACAGTACAGGTACGGCAGATATATCTTCATGGTCTGATACGGAGATAAAGGGGTCTGTAGTGCTGCCGGGAGGGAAATACTGGGTTCATGTTACCGTAAAAGGGTATGTTACAGAAAATGAAGTGTTTTATTATAAAGGTATAGGAGATGTAGGATTTTAGGGCGTGACGGGAACAAAGTGATTGAGTGAGGTGATGGGAATATATGGATGTGGAGTAGTGAAAAGTGAAAAGTGAAAAGTGAAAAGTGAAGCGTGATGCTGGAAAAAATCAGATATTACAGAAAAATTGCGAAGGGAGAATGTGTGTGAAAAAATACAGTATTTTATTAATTATTTCTATTTTATCAATTATGTTAATAGCAGGATGCGGCGGCGGAGGAGGTTCTACAGGAGTAATTCCAGATAACGGATCAGTTACCACAATAGATCCGACTGCCACTCCGGGAACACTCGTTGAAGTCCCCGGCAACCCCACTGCAACACCGGGTTCTACAATACCTTCTAATCTACCGACCGGTGCCTTTAAAGTAGAGGTACAATTCCCCGGCTCAGGCTCCGGTCTGAGAGCAAAAGATCTTGCTGGTTCAGATCTTCCGTATAACTCCCATACTTTGAGAGTTACAATCACAGGTGAAGCAATTGCCACTTCAATAGTAGGAGAAAGAAATGACCTCGACCCCACAGGAGCAGGCACTTACACCCTTACCGTTTCTAATGTTCCCGTAGGTCTTAATACTGCAAACATTCAAGTACTCGACCCGTCAGGTAATATACTCTGTCAGAGAAAACATGGGTTCTATATGACACCCGGTACAACAGAAGGCCCGGGACTTATTCTTTTAGGAGTAGCCATTGACTCTAATGGTGCTTGCAATCCTTCCAATATAGACTTACCTGCAGGAACAACTATTGCTTTTCAAAATCAAGATTATGTTAATGACAGAAGTGTAAAGATGAACAGCTCTGCTTTAACCATAGGACCAATCGGGAAAGCAACCCATATAACACAACCTGTAACTGCAGAAGTATACCAGTCTGTCAACCAACTGTTCAATACAGAAGGAACTTTTACATATGATTCAAGTTTCGGCGCACCGGGAAGAGTTCTTGTCTACGGTCTTCCTACTCTTACTTCTATTACACCTGATAAGGATTCTACAAATGGAACAACTTCCGTAGGCTTTACTCTTACAGGTACAAATTTCGGCACAAGCCAGGCAAGTGTAAACGGTGAAGTAAAGTTCATACAGGTTCAGGAAAATGATCCTAATAATCCTTGGGGAACTATTTATACAGTATCTACCATCACTTCATGGGCAAATACTTCAATAGCAGGTTCTATAAATCTTCCTGAAGGGAAATATCGTATAGAAGTAAAAGTTCGGGGAGAAAATACCACTGAGGCAGTATACTTCTATAAAGGAACCGGGAATTATCAGGTGATTGTTGGTGGACCACAGATTACAGGTTTCAGCCCTGCCTATGGTGTCGAAGGAGATACAATAACCATAACAGGAAACTACTTTTCAACAACTCCTTCAGAAAATGTAGTAAAATTTAATGGAGTAGAAGGTACCACACTTACAGCAACTGCAACTCAGTTAACAGTTAGTATTCCATCAGGTGCGACAAGCGGATTAATATCAGTAAGTACAATAAGTGGAACTACCAGTACTTCTTCTCCTATTACAGTCTGGTTAATGCAAAGCAGTGGAACTACCAGTAACCTTAAAGCAGTAAGATTTGTTAGTGCCAGCACTGGCTGGGCTGTAGGAGATAATGGAACTGTTTTAAAAACTACTAATGAAGGAAATACATGGACATCTCAAAGTCTGGGGACATCAGAAAATCTCAGTGGGATTTGCTATGCAAATGGTAATAATATTATAATCAGTGCTGCAAACGGACAAACTTTATATAAAACCACAGACGGTGGAAATAATTGGTCCAGCACTGCTACAGGGAAATCAAATGTTGGTTTTACATTTGGTGATATGAATACAGGATGGTATATTACTGGCTTTAATACAGTATATAAGTCAGTAGATGGAGGTTCAACCTGGAATACTGTTAATACAGGCATGACTCCAGCTATTTATGGTTTGTATCCTTATAATGCGAATATAGTCTGGGTAATGGGCGATGGTGGTGTTCGTGCAACTACAGATGGAACAAACTGGAGTAGTAAAATAACAGGGAGCGGAAGTTTTACAGTCGCTCATTTTATTAGTGCAACTGAAGGCTTTGTAGCCGGATGGCAGTCAAAATTGCGTTATACAAATGATGGCGGTAGTACCTGGACAGTAAAAAATTCCGGTCTTGCCGGGTCAGATCGTATAGATGGCGTCATGGCTTTTGATGCAAATTATTTATGGTTACAGAATTCCGGAGCTAATATCTCTATGACTGCTAATGGAGGAAGCAATTGGAAAACCATAGCATCTCAGATGAATTCATGGTATATGGTTGACTCAACTCATGCCTGGGCAGTAAGAAACAATGGTAAAATTTTCCGGTATACACCGTAAGGATTTATAAATTAAGCGATTAATGAGGAGATTAAATAATAAAAAATTATTTTTCTCCTCATTTAAAGTCCTACCAATACAATACCTGGAATAAATACTTCATTTGTCTGTAAGAGTTTTTCCAGAACTGAAAATTCATTATTGAATAGTTCAATTTTCATAAACAGCCTTACCTGATAAAGAATTCGTGGACTTTTCTTTTCCCTAAAAAATGAGTCGTTTTAGACCCTGAAAAATGCAAAAAAATGCTGTAAATCCTTGTAACATCTAAAATTCATTCAAATTCCTAAGAAACAAAAGCCCTGTTTCCCCCGAAAAACGATATTTGACACAAATACGCCATTGGCGTATAATAAATTATGAGATTCGTAGAAACATCAATTTTTACAAAACTTATTAAGGAATTAATGAGTGATGATGAATACAGAAAACTTCAAATCGCTTTAATTTTGCGTCCTGAGCAAGGGGCTCTCATCAGAAAAAGTGGTGGTCTCAGGAAAATCCGATGGGCAACGAAATGGACTGGAAAGAGAGGAGGAATTCGTTTGATATATTATTGGGATAAAACAAATGAAACTTTTTATATGCTCTTTACATATCCCAAGACTAAACAAGATGATTTAACCCCGGAACAGCTTCATATCTTACACCGGGTAATGAAGGAGGAGTTTTTATGAAAACCAGTGATTTTAATCAACTTATTGATAGTATTCAGGAAGCAGGCGAGATCCGTCGTGGTAAAAAGAAGGCAAGTCGTATCTTTGAATTCAGGTCGGAAGATGTTAAACAAATTCGTAAAAATCTCGGCAAGTCACAGTCTGAATTTGCCTTTATGATAGGTGTAAGTGTAGCGACCCTTCGTAACTGGGAACAGGGGCGAAGAATTCCAGAAGGTCCTGCTCAGGCATTGCTGAAAGTTACGTCAAAGAACCCAAAAGCAGTAATAGAGGCTTTAAGTGCTTAATAAAGGATTTTTTAATGAGCTCTTGTCAATAGTTGTGGAAAATTCTTCCAAGTGCCTCCAAATCCTCTCAATTAAGCTGCTTTAGTATAATAATAAGTCCTCGAATTCATAGGATAATATATAAAAATATATAATTTT
>CALARM010000038.1 GCA_937888925.1 uncultured Synergistia bacterium
CATTATAGCTTCACCGCAAAAGGGACACTGTTTCATTGGATTATTATATCTGCCATTCATTTTTTATCTGTACTATGTTCCCTATAAAAATTTCTTTATATTATACCATAATAATTAAAATTATTAAATATTTTTTAAAGATTGCCTTTAAAAATCAACAGGGCCTATATCAAATGAAGGTGAAATATCAATAACCGGAGGTGAAATCACCTGCGGAACAAAACCGTAAGAACCGAAATAATATCCGGGTGTATATCCCGGAGGATAATAATATCCCCAGCCGGGATTGGTAGAATAGATACATGTACCCAGAGAAGAATAGTAAGGATCAGACTGAAGGGAACGATTATTTTTATCAGGCAGATTACCATGGGAATTGCTATCAGAAGGTTTATAGCTATAGGTCGGGTCAACTCTAAAATCTCTGTCTGTTCTTATCCTTACTATATCTTTACTGAAAATAGGATTATAGGTATATCTGACACCGAGTGATTTTAAAACAGAAAGGAGAGGCAGACAGAGAATATCTTTTGTTCCCAGTTTAAGTGTACCTCCGTAAGGAGCATAACTCTTAATCTGTTCCTCTGAAAGTTTAAACCAGGTTGTAAAAAAAGATGAATCTACATATAAAACATCACCCTGTTTTACAGCGGTAACATTTACCTGATTGTTATCTATGGCCATATCTATCTGCTCCTGTTCCAGAATATTAATGGGATCGAGTGTTACAGGTGTTAAATTTTCCGATTTCACCTGTACAGAACAGGTACATAATATCAGAACTATGAATAAAATGTTTAACATCGGTTTTAACATGTTCATTACCTCCTTATCTTAATATAATCGTGATGAGTTACGCGAAGTCAGAGTTATTCATGTCCGTCATCAAGAAAACTCTTTAATTCACTGAAAACCGCTCTGTCTTCCGGAGTATTTCCTTCATTGTCCTTTATATTCACATCTGCACCTGATGATATAAGAAACAGAGCAATATCCTTATTACCTCTTAATGCAGCTATATGTAAAGGAGTACTTCCATTGTTATCTCTGGCATTTACCGATGCGCCGTTGGATAAAAGTAATTCACATAATTGCCTGTTACCTGTAAAGACTGCCAGATGTAAAGGGCTTATACCATAAAAGCTGATGTTCACATCGGCTCCTTTAGAGATAAAATGTTCGACTATATCCAGAGGTTTCACAGAGGGAGCAGGCTCTCTCGGACTATCATAGCTGCAGACAGCAACAAATAAAGGGGTAAATCCATCCTTTTTTTTCATATCCATCCCTGATTTTAAGAAATCAGAGAAATCTTTATATCCGGCAGAGTCAACCATATTTATTACAGACATAGCATCGGTATTTTTAGCATTTACATCTGCCCCGGCTCCTGTAAGTAGCTCAATCATATCTTTCTGACAGAAATAAGCTGCCCAGTGTAAAGGAGTATAACCTTCAACAGTTTTCGCGTTTACATCTGCTCCTTTAAGAACAAGTAATTCCGCTACAGGTATATTACCGTTACTGACTGCATAAAACAGAGGAGTTTCTCCCTCTCTGGTTTTACTGTCTACATCAGAACCTCTGGCAATGAGAAATTCAGCAAGTTCTTTATTATTTCCCGCAACTGCTATATGAAGGGGTGTGAATCCCATGGGGCCTTTATTTAAAAAAGAAGTTTCATTGATAAACTTCTCACATAAGGTTTTATCTCCTTTCATTACAGCGCAGTATAAATCTTCTTTTGCCCCTCTGGATATAAGAAATTCAACTGTTTCTTTCTGATTATTAACAGATGCATAAGCCAGAGGCGTAAATCCTTCTATATCTGTCGCATTTACATCTGCACCTTTAGAAAGAAGGAGTTCTACCAGTTCTTTATGTCCGTAATAGGCTGCAAGATGTAAAGGCACATCACAGGAAGCAGTTTTACAATTCACATCAGCCCCTCTGGCTATAAGCATTTCTGCAAGGTCTTTATTATTTCTCAATATGGCCTGATATAACGGAGTAGCTCCGTATGTGTCTTTTTCATTCACCTGTGCTCCTTTTGTTATTAAAAGTTCTGCCATATCTCTGTTTAACGCTATATGTAAAGGAGTAAGGTTCTGATTATCTCTGCTATTTACATCTGCTCCTCCTTTAATTAAAGCTTCCGCAAGTTTGATAAAACCATGTTCAGATGCTATATGTAAAGGAGTTCTGCCATGATTATCCCTGCAGTTTATCTCCGATCCTTTTGAAATAAATAAAAGGGCTCCGTCTGTGCAGTTATATAAGGTGGCTACATGTAAAGGGGTATAACCTTTATTATCTTTTCCATTCCCATCTGCTCCTTTTGAAATAAGGAGTTCTGCAATTTCTTTCTTTTCTGCCTGATGGAGAGGAGTCTCTCCGTCATTGTCTTTTCCGTTTACATCTGCACCTTTTGAGATAAGAAAGTCTGCCACTTCTTTATTTTTTGCCACATGGAGAGGAGTTTCTCCTTTGTAATCTCTTACATTTACATCTGCTCCTGCTGACAGGAGTAATTCTGCAAATGATTTATACCCGTATTTTGCTGCCAGATACAGAGGGGTAATAGAGTAATAATTTTTCTGATCTATCTTTGCCCCTTTTGATATTAATAATTCTCCGAGTTCTTTATCTCCGAGGAATGCCGCACCATGAAGGGGGGATTTGCCTTTAAAATAAGTTTTATTCACATCAGCACCTGAGAGGATAAGAATTTTTGAAATTTCCTGTGCCTCTTTTTTCAGTTCCGGTAAAGGTTTATAATAAACATGAAGAAAAATTTCAAAATTCAAAGACATGAACAAAGGAGTAAAATCGTCATAAACAGAATTCACATCTGCTCCTTTACTTATAAGTAATTCTACAAGGGCTTTATTTCCATAGTAAGATGCTATATGGAGCAGAGTCATGTTATGTAAATACCTGCCGTTAACATCCACCGATTTAAGAGAAGGATCTATTTTTATAATCCCAGAAAGATATCTTCTGCCCTCCAGATATTTCTCTTCCTGCCAGTTTCTGAGCTGATACGTGTCAAACAAAACAATTGATTTATTTACGAGAGCAGGTATAAAATTTTCATTTACCTGAAGAGCTTTATCGTATGAACCAAAGGCTTCTTCATATTTGCCCTGAAGTGCCAGTTCATTTCCTTTTTTAACCAGTTCATCCGGGCTTTCTCCTTTCACAGGCACCATATTAACAAATAAAAAAAATATAACTATGACTATAAAATTTTTCATTATCATAGACATGCCTCCTTTCTTTCATCTACAGGTCAATTTTTATTGGCATTATAATATCTATACTTTTGCAGAATTTTGAAAAACCGTTGTCCCGTAAGGGCATCCCTCGCGGATGCCCTGCAAGGTAGAGTAAGGCTTTGTTTAAAAAGTGCAAAAGTATAGTAATATATATCTTTAATTTTAGTGATAACTGTGGGAAAGTCAAGAAAATTCTTTTTCTGACACATATGATAAAATGTATTCTATCTGATTGTTTTTTTTCATATAAACCTTTATAATTAATATTTAACTTTACTCAAAGGAGGTGAACGGCGTGTTTAAAAAATTATGTTTTTTGATATTTATTTTTTCCGTAATGTTTTTCACAGTAAATACTTTTGACTATCTGAATATACCTGGAGATAGTAATGACGAACAGAATGACATGTATGCCAGTAAGTTTGAAAGCAGATATAATTATACATACATAAGTCATAATTCTTTTATATCATTAAAAGAATATAAAGTACTTACAAACAGGGATATAATCGATGACCCTCAATTTGATTTCATCTAACTTAATTAAATAAAGAAAGGAATATTTACTTTATGAACACTGTTCTTGCCCTCTCTCTGTTTCATCTTTTTATTTTCATCATGCTTGCCCTTGATTTAGGAGTATTTAATAAAAAATCCCACAAACCCACTTTGAAAGAAGCTTTAATATGGAGTGCCATATGGATTTCTTCCGGCCTCATTTTCAACGCAGGAATTTATTACTTTCAGGGAAGTCAGAAAGGCATGGAATTTCTCACAGGATATCTGATAGAAAAATCCCTCTCTGTTGACAATATATTTGTCTTTGTTCTGATTTTCAGCTATTTTTCCGTACCTTCGGAATATCAGCATAAGGTTTTATTCTGGGGAATAATAGGAGCTCTTTTCATGAGAGCCGGTTTTATCCTGCTGGGAACGCTTTTGATCAAACAATTCCATTTTATACTATATATATTCGGTGTTTTTCTTATTTACGGAGGATATAAAATGATGTTTCAGAGCGATAATGAAATAGATCCTTCGAAAAATCCTTTTCTTAAAATATGCAGGAAATTATTCCCCGTAACAGACAGTTACAGAGGATCAAATTTTTTTGTAAGAGAAAATAATATACTTAAAGTCACGCCTCTCATACCGGTTCTGGCAGTTGTCGAATCTACCGATTTAATATTTGCAATAGATTCAATACCTGCAATATTTGCAATAACCCAGGATGCATTTATTGTTTACACGTCAAATATTTTTGCTATCCTCGGATTGAGATCATTATATTTTGCTCTGGGAGATATTATTGAAAAATTTACCTGTTTAAAATACGGGTTATCAATAGTTCTGGCTTTTATAGGCATAAAAATGCTTATTATGGATATATATAAAATACCTACGGTGTTTTCTTTAATAGTAGTTGCCGTACTTATATTTGGTTCTGTTTTTATCTCTCTTTTCATAAACGGCAAAACAAAGTCGGCTCAGCCGGTTCTCAGTGAGTAGTGAAAAGTGAAAAGTGAGTAGTGAGTAAAGTGAAATACTTTCACTCACTACTCCTGTAAACCTACCTGCGACCTCCGCCGCCGTGAAAACCTCCTCCGCCGTGGAGCGGCATAAGAGGCGGGTTATGTATTATGGGGTGAACAGGGCCGACCCTGTTCCCTATAAAACCATAGGAACCGAAATAATATCCCGGTACATAGCCGGGAGGATAATAGGTATCCTGGTTATAATAATAATCATAATCTACTGCAGATGAAGAAGCAGATACCGTATAATCCTGAGCAGGCAGATTTCCCTGTGAACTGTCTGAAGAAGGTTTATAGACATAATTTGGATTGACACTGAAATCTCTGTCTGTTCTTATCCTTATTATATCTTTATTGAAAACAGGATTGTAAGTATATCTCACACCGATAGAAGTAAGGACAGAGAAGAGAGGAACACAGGTAATATCTTTACCTCCGGCTTTTACCGTTCCTTCATAAGCGATATAATTATTCATCTGTTCCGGCGGTATTTTAAAATATTCTGTAAAAAAATCAATATCTATATATAAAGTATCGTTCTCTTTTACAACAATACAGTTCACAGGCTGATTATTTAAAGCTATATCTACCTGATCTTCTGTCAGTACATCTGAGTCATCAAGATTTATAATCTGTATATTTCCTGCCTGTACCGACATAGCCAGAAATATTATAAAACCTGTCAATAATATATAAAATTTTCTCATTCTTTAAACCTCCTTATAGTAGTAATTTCTGTCCTATTTATTTATCTCTTCTTTGTTCAAAAAATCCTTTATTTCCTTTATAACTGCCAGGTTTAAAGGGGTATTGCCATCATTATCTCTGGCTTTTATATCGCCCCCCCTGGATATAAGGAATTCTGCCATAGTCCTTTCACCTTTAAGTGCAGCTATATGAAGAGGTGTACAGCCTTTGCTGTCTCTTCCATTCACATCTGAACCTTTTGAGATGAAAAATTCCGCAAGTTCTTTATTACCGGCCCATACTGCCATATGTAGCGGTGTTAATCCGTAAAAACCAGTTTTTACATCTGCTCCCATTTTCACAAGAAACTCTATCATTTCTTTATGTTTGTTATAAACAGACATGTCTGTTCTATCGGAAGCGGTAAGCAAAGATACCATTAAAGGTGTAAATCCATCTGATGTTTTTTTATCTGTCATTCTGGATCTGAGGAATTCAGAGGTATCTTTTTTATCTGATTTATTCATTAAATCCAGAACAGGCAACACATCGGTATTTTTCTCATTTATCTTTGCCCCTTTAGCTATAAGTAATTCAGCCATGTTCTTTTGAGAGAAATAAACAGACCAGTGTAAAGGTGTATAACCATTAAGGTTTTTCGCATTTACATCAGAGCCTTTAGCTATAAGTAATTCAGCAATATTCCTTTTACCTGTACATACTGCATAAAACAGAGGTGTATCGCCTTTCTCTGTTCTGACGTTTACATTACTGCCTTTTGATATAAGAAGTTCTGCCATATCCCTGTTTCCCATAGAAACTGCTATATGTAAAGGTGTATATCCCATAGGGCCAGTTTTAAGGTCTGTTTCCTTTATCAAAGACAGAACAAGTTCCTTATCACCTTTCATTACGGCCCAGTGTAAATTCACTTTACCGCCTTTTGATATAAGCAGTTCACCTGTTTCTTTCTCTAAATTGACAGAAGCATAAGACAGCGGGGTAAACCCGTCATTATCTCTGGCATTCACATCTGCCCCTTTTGATACAAGCAAATCTGCTATTTCTTTATCACCGTAGTAAGAAGCCAGATGTAAAGGAGTATCTCCGTCTATAGTTTTACTCGTTACAGAAGCACCTTTTAATATTAAAAATTCTGCCAGTTCTTTATTACCATCTGATACAGCCATATATAAAGGAGTTTTTCTGTGGCTGTCAGGAATATTTATATCTGCACCTTCAGACAGAAAGATTCCTGCAATGTCCTTATTTGCTGCCACATGTAACGGCGCAAGACCATTTTTATCCTTTGAATTTACATCTGCACCTCTGGACAGGAATATTTCAACAATCTTCTTATAGCCCTTTCCCGACACTATATGAAGAGGATTTCTGCCGTTATTATCTTTAATTTTAATATCTGCTCCTTTTGAAATTAATAAAAGGACTGCATCCCTGCAGCCATAGAAGGAGGCTATATGTAATGCTGTAGCACCATTATTGTCTCTGCTATTAATATCTGCGCCTTTAGAGAGGAGTAATTCTACAACTTCCAGACTTTTAGCCTGATGCAGAGGCGTTCTTCCTCTGTTATCTTTTATATTAACATCTGCTCCTTTTGATACAAGAAGTTCTGCTATGGATTTATGTCTGGCAAGGTAAAGGGGAGTTTCGCCTTCATTGTTTTTAACATTAACGGTAGCGCCTCTTGAGATTAAAAGTTCCGCCACCTCTTTACTTCCGTTATCTGCTGCAGTATGTAACGGTGTAAAACAGTCATAACCTTTTGCATTTACCTGAGCACCTTTAGATAAGAGAAGTTCCGCAAGAACTACATCGTTAGTAAAGGCAGCACCATGTAAAGGGGATTTTCCGTTCACAAATGCAGTATTTACATTTGCACCTTTATTTATAAGTAGTGTGGCCACATTTCCTGCCTCTGTTTCCAGAGCTGATAAAGAAGTGTCATACCTGTGTATAAAGCTTTTAAAAAACAATGCCATAGATAAAGGAGTCAGATTGTCAAAACCTCTGGCATTCACATCTCCTTCCTTTGATATTAAAAGGCCGGCAAGTTCTTTATTACCGTAATAAGATGCCATATGGAGCAAAGTCATACTGTTCAGATAGGGCGTATTTACATTAATGCCGTGAAGATTTTTTTCAGTAATATGGCCGATAGTTTCTTTACCTTCCAGATATATGTCTTTCTGCCATGTTTCAAGTTTATTTGAAAAACATAAAACTATTGCTTTATTTGCAATGGCAGGAACAAAATCACCTTTAAGTTCCAGAGTTTTATTGTAGCAATTCAGAGATTCTTTGACATTTCCAATCTTATAACAGATATTACCTTTATTAAACCATAATTCAAAATTCTTCGGTTCTTCCTGTATTGCTTTATCATAATATTTGATTGCCTCTTCATATTTACCATGTTCACATAAACGCTCTGCTTCTTTTGAAAAGGTCTCTCCGCAGGCAGGCAAAATTGCGGATAAAATCATTATAAACAAGATAACTATAGAGAATTTCTCTGATTTCATAAGATAAAACCTCCTTAAAAATTATAATCACTTATTCTTTATATTTTAATACATATCCTGTTAAAGAATTTATTTAAGTGTTAAAATTTGTGAAACCAATCTATCACTTACATACCTTAAATCCTGAAAACAACCATGAACTGTTCGGTCAAAACGAAGTTTGAGAATCTGTAATCCCGGTAGGAGTTATATTTCAGTTGTCGAATAGAATTTTATGTCAAAAGCATCAAAAAAAATGATTTATATAACAGCTACAGACAGGGAAACAGAGGAAAAAATAAAAAAACTTCTGTCACAGGAAGATATAGAGGTAACTTTTATAAAAGATATTCCGTCTGTCTATAAACTTAAAGGGATAATGCAAAAACTGAGAGGTGAACATGGTTGCCCCTGGGATAAAGAACAGACTCACAGAACACTCGTGCCGTATCTGACAGAAGAGGCCTATGAAGTGGTCAATGCCATAGAAGAAAACAGTAAAGAAAAAATCTGTGAAGAGCTGGGAGATCTTTTATTACAGATAGTCTTTCACTGTCAGATTGGAGAAGAAGAAAAAACTTTTACCCTTGAAGATGTGGCAGATGGCATAGTAAAAAAATTAATAAGACGGCATCCCCATATATTTTCCGATGTAAATGTTTCAGGCT
>CALARM010000039.1 GCA_937888925.1 uncultured Synergistia bacterium
TTGTCGGTATGAGGATAGACGAAAGGTTTAAAGTAACAGGGGAAAGTAAAGAAATCGTTCATATGGAAGTAAATTTTATAGAGTGAAAAGTGAAAAGTGAAAGGAGGCATATTAAATGAATATTGTAAAAAAAGTCCTTTTCTCTGCCGAAGAGATAGAAGAAAAGGTTAAAGAACTGGGCAAAAAAATTTCTAAAGACTACGAAGGTAAGGAAGTGCTTTTCCTGGGTATCCTGAAAGGAGCATTTCTTTTTATGGCAGATCTCTGCAGACATGTGGAAGGAAAAATTATGTTTGATTTTATGGAAGTCTCAAGCTATGGAGGAGGACTCTCATCTTCAGGTCAGGTTAGGATATTGAAAGATCTGGATGTAAATATCGAAGGTAAACATGTACTTATAGTGGAAGATATTGTAGACAACGGAATAACTCTTGATTACCTTATTAACTATATAAAAGTAAGGAAACCTTCATCATTAAAGATCTGTGCTCTTCTTGATAAAAAAGCTCACAGAAAAATCCCTCTTACCATAGATTATGCAGGATTTGACTGTCCCGATGAATTTGTTCTGGGATACGGACTGGATTACAGTGAATTCTATAGAAATATACCTTTTATCGGTGTATTGAACGAAGAAATTCTTGGATAGTGTTTTAAACGACAGGTAGATTCATTTTTACTGGAAATTGTAATTGATTTCATAAATCTCTCAGCCAGTGAAAAGTGAAAAGTAAAAAATGAAAAGAAAGTAAAATCGCGTTTTTTTTTAACTATTCACCATTCACTTTTCATTATGAATATTTTACAATAAATTTCTTTTTCCATTCTATGTAAAATCACCTGTCATTTTTAAACGTAATCATGGCATATTGTAAAGAAGAGTTAAATATGTTATAATTTCATTTATCTATTTTTGTGCAGGTGTTAAAAATGTTTAAAAATCTAGCATTCTGGGTAATTCTTATTATCGGAGCGATATGTGCTTATTCGGTATTGAGTAATATAAACAAATCTCAACAACAAATAAGTTATTCAGATTTTATTGAAAGTGTAAAAAGAGGAGAAGTAGAGAAGGTAGAAATATATTTCACCAAAAACGAACTTCTCGGAACAAAGAAAAAAAGCAATGAAACATTCAGGACTATTATACCTAATGAAGATCCAAATTTAATACCGGTTCTTACGGAACATGGAGTAAAGATAGAATATAAAGAATCTGTAGATAACAGATGGTGGGTAACTATATTCTCCATATTCCCTTATATTCTGCTATTTTTATTCTTCCTTCTCATATTAAGACAGGCCCAGGCAGGAGGAAGTCAGGCTTTTTCCTTCGGAAGAAGCAGGGCAAAAATAGTGGATGACAAACGTCCCAAGGTTACATTCAAAGATGTGGCAGGTATAGATGAAGCGGTGGAAGAAGTTCAGGAAGTTGTGGAATTTTTGAAATATCCTCAGAAATTTCAGGCTTTAGGAGCAAGAATACCAAAAGGAGTATTGCTTCTCGGCCCTCCCGGTTCGGGTAAGACCCTTCTTGGCCGTGCCATAGCAGGTGAATCAGGTGTTCCGTTTTACTATATCAGCGGTTCCGATTTTGTAGAAATGTTTGTAGGTGTCGGTGCATCAAGAGTAAGAGATCTGTTTGAACAGGCAAAAAGAAGTTCTCCCTGTATAGTATTCATTGATGAAATCGATGCAGTAGGCCGCCAGCGCGGTGCAGGTCTCGGAGGCGGTCATGATGAAAGGGAACAGACTCTCAATCAATTACTGGTGGAAATGGACGGGTTTGAACCGAATACGGGTGTAATATTACTTGCTGCCACCAATCGTCCTGATGTTCTCGATCCTGCTCTTCTGAGACCTGGCAGATTTGACAGACAGGTTGTAGTGGACAAACCTGATCTTCAGGGCAGAAGAGATATACTGGAAGTTCACAGCAGAGGGAAACCGTTCGCTACCGATGTAGATCTTGATATTATAAGCAGAAGCACATCAGGTTTCTGCGGTGCAGATCTGGAAAATCTTCTGAATGAAGCTGCTCTGCTTGCAGCAAGACTGGATAAAAAAGCTATTGAGATGGAAGATCTTGAAGAAGCAATAGAGCGCGTTATTGCAGGGCCTGAAAGAAAAAGCAGGGTTATTATAGACAGAGAAAAATTAATACTTGCCTATCATGAAGGAGGTCATGCCCTTGTAGCAAAACTTATACCTGATACGGATCCGGTACACAAGGTGACAATACTTCCAAGAGGTATGGCTCTCGGATATACCCTTCATCTCCCTGAAGAAGACAGGCATATTGTCACAAAATCCGAACTTCTGGCAAGAATGACTGTTGCTCTTGGAGGAAGAATAGCAGAAGAACTGCAGTTTAATGAAATGAGCACAGGAGCGGCAGACGATTTAAAAAAAGTAACGGAAATAGCCCATAAAATGGTCTGTGAATATGGTATGAGTAAAGAACTGGGCCCCCGTACCCTTGGTAAAAAGCAGAAACAGGTATTTCTGGGAAGAGATATTTATGAAGACAGAAATTACAGTGAAGACATAGCAAAGAAAATTGATGAGGAAATAAAGCATATAGTAGAAGAACGTTATAAAATAGCCAGAGAAGTTATAGAGAATAACATGGAGAAACTTAAGACAATTGTAAGTATACTCATTGAGAAAGAAGTTATAGACAAAGAAGAACTGGATGAAATTGTTCCCGGTATAAACCAGGCAGTTTCCGCGAACAAAGAGAAGGATAAAGATCTGACAGCTGTTCATTAGAGCTATTTATAAGGGTAAAGAGTGAAGAGTGAAGAGAAAATCTGGTATCTTCATCTTATTATTGATCAATATTAACGGATTATATGAAAAAATTCTTTTGTTTACTGGCTGGTTTAATTGAATGTTTTCTGGTTATTCTTTTACTGGCTTTGTTTTCTATCCAATATATATATCCAGATATACTGACAAAATTTCTATGTCTTACTTTCAAGCAGGTACAGTTAATTATAATGGCTCTGGGTGCTATAACAATAGCAGTCCTCAGTCAGAGGAAATTGTCTTTATTCTGGAAGACAGTTGCTATGTTAATATCTATATTAATAATAATAGAAACCTATCTTATGAGTAAATGTTCTGTTTAATAGAGGAAGGAGAATATCATGTTGTCAAAAGAAACTTTTGAATTATTAAAAAACTCTTTAAAGCCGGGGCAAGAAATCTGGGTGTATACAAGAGGAGGTTCCGGAGGAGGAAATGGGGAGATAGTAGAACTTACAGATGAACTCTTAATTCTTGAAGGAGTTTATCGGGGAAGAAAATTTCGTCATTATTTTATAGTCACTACTATTGAAAGTATTAAAATCTATGAGGATGCCGAAAAATAAATGAAAAACCTGAGTTTATTCTTACTCTGTTTTATGCTATTTTTCATATTATCATCTTCCGTTATGGCTCAAAGTGCCACGCCATCTCCTGTTCCATCTCCCGCTCAGGGAGAAGAACAGTTGAAGCATGATACTCAGAAGAAGATTATTTATCTAACAGTCATAATAACTCTGTTGATAATAATCGCATTTGTATCCTTTGCTGTTTTACGGGTAAAAGCAAAATTAAAAGATGCAGACAGTCACAAAAAGCCTGTTACAGGTCTGGCATCTAAAAATGCCGGAATTATATTTGACGAGAAGAGTGAAGAGTGAAAAGTGAAGAGTGAAAAGTGAAAAGTGAAGAGTGAATATACGTTGTCACCGGTTACTGATAACTGGTCACCGATAACTGGTCACCGGTCACTGCTCACTGATAACTGGTCACTGGTCACTGCTCACTGATAACTGCTCACTGGTCACTGGTCACTGGTCACTGATAACTGGTCACTGATAACTGAATATCCCCTTTGTGAAGCGCTCTTAATTTAAGAGATTGATGGAGTGAATGTACTTTGTTAAAAAGGCTTTCTCTTTATGGATTTAAGACCTTTGCAAAAAAAACGGAAATAGAATTTAATCATGGTATAACCTGTATTGTAGGCCCCAATGGAAGCGGGAAAAGCAATATTTCAGACGCCCTGAGATGGATTTTAGGAGAACAGGGCATGAAACCTCTCAGAAGTGATAAACTTACAGAAGTCATATTTGCAGGCAGTGAATTTCGTAAACCCCTTAATATATCAGAAGTAGTTATGCTGCTGGAAAATAAATCCGAACGTTTTCCTCTGAAATATTCAGAGATTGAAATAACAAGACGCATTTACAGAGATAATAAAAGTGAATTTCTTATAAATCGTACTCCATGCCGTCTGAAAGATATACAGGATATATTCCTGGATACAGGCCTTGGTAAAGGCGGAATATCTATGATCGGTCAGGGACAGATAGAAAAGATCATAAGCTCTGACCCGTCTGAGAGAAGAGCTCTTTTTGAAGAAACTGCAGGTATTAATAAATATCAGCACAGAAAACAGGAAGCCATGAAAAAACTCGAATTGACTGGGAACAATTTGCTCAGACTCTCTGATATCATAAAAGAAGTCGAAGACAGAATAGCACCTCTCAAACAGGAAGTAAACAAGCTGGGCAGATTCAACCGCTATAAAGAAAGAGTGGAAGCTCTTCAGAGAGAACTCCTGCTTCAGGAATATTTTTCTCTGTCTCAAAAAGATGAGGAAGCGCTCAATCATTTAAAACACGCCACAGAACAGGTAGGTAATATTAAAGAAAATTTAAAAAATCTGGAAAGAAACCATAGAAATCTTTCGGAAGAACTGAAAGAACTTTCCAGAGATAAAGAGACATATGAAGGTCAGATAAACAGCCTCACAGTAGAGTTAGAACAGGTAAAGGGAAGAACTCACTCCTATATAACAAGAAGAAAAGAACTTAAAGAAAGACTTGCCAGTACATTACAGTTAATGAGCTCACTGGAAGAACAGAAGAAAAAACTTATTGAAGACAGGGAGAAAGACCTTTTAAGACTTGAGGAGTTAAAGAAAAAAGCGGAACAACTGACTCTGGAAATTAACAGTAAAGAAAAAGAACATAAAAAAGATCTGGAATATTTGAGTGAACTCAGAGAAAAATATAATAAATCCAAAGAAGAAGTACTTACATGTGCTCAAAAAATAACAGAAAAAACAAAAGAAATGGATAAACTTTCTTCCGATCATGAAGAACTGAAAAGAGAAATGTTCAGGCTCCAGGAAGGAAGACGGGAAACTGTAGAAAAGTTAAAAGAACTTGCCCTCCACAGAGATGATACATTAAAAACTCTGGAAAAATTTTCTATAGATAAAGATGACATAAAAAGAGAGATTACCTGTTTGAAAGAAAAAAAGCAAAATCTGAACAGCTCTCTTGAAAAACTCAGAATAGATCTGGTTAATTTATTCAAAAATTTTTCAGAAAAAGAAGTACGCCTTAACTTCCTGAAAGAACTGGAAAAAAGTTTTGAAGGTTATTTTCCCGGTGTAAAAGCAATTATGACTGCAAAAAAGAAAAACAGTGAACTATCAGGTATTACAGGTGTGGTAGGTTCTCTCATACAGGTTCCCCGGATGTACGAAAAAGCCATAGAAGTTGCCCTTGGAGGCCATATCCAGGATATAGTAACAGAAACGGACAGAGATGCCAGGCTATCGGTGGAATTTCTCAGGGCAACAGGAAAAGGAAGAGCCACTTTTCTTCCTCTTAATATCATAAAACCGTCTTATTATGATTTTTCACGGGAAGGAGGATGGGTTAAACAATCTTCCGTCATAGGACAGGCAAGTAAACTGGTAGACTATGACAGGAAATATGAGAAAATTATAAATTATCTCCTGTCCCATTTTTATATAGTAAAAGATCTCTCGTCAGGTGTTGAATTATTAAAATCATACAATCTTTCTGCCACTCTTGTAACACTGGACGGTGACATAATAAGACCGGCAGGAGCCATAACAGGAGGGAGTACGGAAAATAAAAAAACGAGTATCCTGTCCCGTACAAGAGAAATAGAAGAACTTTCCCATCAACTCTCTGAAATAAAGAACAGAAAGGAAACACTTCAAAACAAAGAAACTTCTCTTCAGAAAGAAAACGGTGCTATAGAAAAAAATCTGAAAGCACATATGGAAAAACTTTCGTCTCTTGATACATCTCTATCGGATCTCTTGAGGAAAAAAGACCGTATAATACTTGAAGAGAAACAGATTCACGAGAGATTGAAAGACTATGAACATAATGTGGAAATAAATTCTCAAAAGCAAAATAAAGTAAACCTGTCTATGGGAAATATTCAAATGGAAATAGTTACATTAAGGGATAGAGAAAAAATTCTGGAGATTGAAAGAAAAGAACTGGAAAGAAACCTTTCGCAACAGGAAGCTACGGAAGGTAAAGTGCTGGAACAGTTAAACCAGTCAAAGATGGAACATGCAAGACATATAGAAGCATGCAGCAATCTTGAATCTTTTATTAAATCCCGGGCGGAACAGAAAAAACTTCTGGAAAATAATTATGCTTCATGTTCAAAAGAAAGGGAACATCTGCAGGAAAATCTGTCAAAAATGGATAAAGAAGAAGGAGCGGATAATATAAAACTCCGGGAACTCACTAAAATCTATGAAGAAACAGCAGAATATTTAAGAAACAGAAAAAAAGAAGAAGTGTTAAAAGAAAAAGATATCAACTCGACACTTCAACACATGCAAAATCTCAGAGAAGAGCTGTTACAAAAAGAAGAAGTAAAACAGGAAATGCATATAATAAAAGCCAGGGTAAATGCAGAAAAAGAAATGGTGGAAGCAAAACTCCCGCCATCATACAGTAAACCTGAATTTATCGAGCCAGAGAAAATATCACAGGAAATGGAAACTCTCAGGAACAGAATGACGAATATGGGATTTATAAATTATAATGCATCAGTAGAATATGACGAACTGGATAAACGTTACAGATTTCTCATAGAACAAAAAGCAGATATGGAAGAAGCCATATTTTCCCTGAACAAAGTAATTGAAGATCTTGAAAAGACTTCAAGGAAAAAGTTCAAAGAAACCTTCTCTCTTGTATCGGCGGAATTTTCTGCCATATACTCTTCCCTGTTCCCTGGAGGTCAGGCTCATTTAACACTTACAGACGAAGAGAATATACTGAAGAGCGGAATTGAAATAGGAGTTCATCCTCCGGGAAAAAGACTTCAGTCCATATCACTCCTTTCAGGAGGAGAAAAAACCATGGCAGCAGTTATACTGCTTCTGTCCATATTTAAAGTTAAACCGACACCGTTCTGTGTTTTTGATGAAGTAGACGCAGCTCTTGACGATACAAACACGGCACTTCTGGCTGATTGTATCAAAGATTTCTCGAAAATGTCCCAGTTTATCATCATATCACATAATAAAATAACCATGGAAAAATCTGATGTGTTATATGGTGTTACTATGGAAGAGCCCGGTGTATCTGATATAATATCTATAAAACTGGGAGATCCTGTTCTGGATGAAATTATGAAAGAAAAAGAAGAAGTTTGCATATAACAGTGACCAGTAATCAGTTATCAGTTACCAGTAAAGAAACAGTAAATTTGTTTCATATTGTAAGGTCTGTAAATAATAATTTATTTTAAACAATAAATTATACATTTACTGATAACTGGTTATCGATAAACTGGTTACTAATCACTGCTAACTGATCACTGATATTGAGGAGGCAAAAATGTTTAAATTATTTAAAAGCGACAACTGGCTTACAAAAATAAAAGACGGACTTTTGAAGACCAGGGATAATCTGACTGCAAGGGTAAAAAGCTTATTTTCAGGGAGAAGTAAAATAGATGAAGAATTGTGGGAAGAACTTGAAGAAGTACTTATATGTGCCGATATGGGTGCTCAGACTTCCATGAAAATAATTGAAGAGTTACGGAAAAAGGCAAAAGAATTAAAAATACAGGAACCGGAGCAACTGATAGATCATCTTAAAGAAATCATAAAAAATTGTTTTGCAAACAGGGAATTAGGGCTTTTTACCGCAGAGAACAAACCTACTGTTTATATCATGATAGGTGTAAACGGTTCAGGTAAAACCACAACAATAGGGAAACTGTCTCACAGACTTAAAAGCCAGGGGAATAAAGTAATCATAGCTGCAGGTGACACATTCAGAGCAGCAGCAATAGAACAGTTAGACGTATGGGCTACAAGAGTCGGTGTGGAAATCATAAAAAACAAACAGGGCTCAGACCCTGCATCTGTATGTTTTGATGCCATACAGGCAGCAAAAGCCAGGGGGGCCGATTATCTCATCATAGATACAGCAGGAAGACTTCAGACAAAATATAATCTTATGAATGAATTGAAAAAAATAGGAA
>CALARM010000040.1 GCA_937888925.1 uncultured Synergistia bacterium
GTGCAAGACCTGTTCTCTGGGGCTGGCAGGCCCAGGAAACAGAGCTTATGAGAGGCATATATCTGGGACTTTTGAACCTTGAAAGACTTTAATTGTCATGACGTATAAGTGTATAGCTGTGACCTTACCAGCAAGTAGAAAAAACTTTTTGACACGATTCTATAACATATTTTAAAGGTATAGGAATGTTCATTTTTAATGGCGTGAAATAAAGCTTTAGATAAAAATTATGTGGAGGCAGTTTATCTAAATAATTTATCATTGATTTAAGTATATGACTATGGTAATATTATCATGGTCATATTTTTTTTGGAGATGATATTTGTGTACATATCAGCAGGGGAATTTAAAGCAAAATGTTTGAGTCTTATGGATAAAGTTAAAGAAAAT
The DNA here is from genome assembly GCA_937888925.1 of uncultured Synergistia bacterium. Next base: position 391 of record CALARM010000040.1, read on the forward strand.
CATGAAGAAATAATAATAACAAAACATAACAGGCCTGTAGCCAGATTATTACCGGTTGAAGAAAAGCCGGGAAAACCCATCTTCGGATATTTAAAGGATTCTCTTATTATAGAAGGCGATATAATCAGTTCTTTAGGGGAGGAATGGGATGCAGAAAAATAAAATATATGAACAATTGATTTTACTGGACACTCATGTATGGATATGGTTATTAAATGGCGATAATCAGTTGAAGGATACAGAAATTCTTTTTTATATAAATCAGGCTGCAAAAGAAGCAAGGTTGAGAGTGTCGGCTATTTCCGTATGGGAAACAGGTATGCTTGAAGCTAAAGGCAGGATAAGATTTTCAGTAGATTGTCTTGACTGGGTAAATCAGGCTCTTTCTGCTCCGGGAATTTCACTTATTCCTCTTACTCCTGAAATAGCAATAGCAAGCACAAGACTTTCCGGTGAATTTCATGGCGACCCTGCTGACAGAATAATTGTTGCTACTGCCAGGAAACTTTCTGCCTGTCTTGTTACAAAAGATTCTAAAATACTGGAATATGGCAGAGAAAAATATCTTGATGTGCTGGACGTAAAATAGATAGTGTAAGATTTTTTGTTTAACAGGGTTTTATACAAAATTTATGACAAAGCCGTAAAAAATTTTTGATTATTTTCTGTGTTTTTTAAAGAATGCCCATATAATTTCTGGAGCTGTAATATCTTTATTTTTGTAACCAACTATAGAAGGTCTGTCAGGGACAGAACTTCCCGGAAAAGAATGGCCGCCCCCTGTAATTTCATAAAGGATAACTTCTGAACCATCTTTCCCTTCACCATAGAGACTTACTTTTACTGTGGAATGATCTTTTTTGTCTTTATCAGGTAATTCCGTTGCAGAAGGATTCTTATTACAGGAGTTGTGTTTTACCCAGTATTCTACAGTCTCTTCTGTAGATAATACTTCCCCGTATTCTTTCCCTAATACTCTTACAGAGCCTCCTTTCCATGGAACAAGAGGATCTTCTGTACCGTTCATAATTAAAACAGAAAGAGGTGAATCAGGTACAGAAGAAGATATATTCAAAGGGATATTTGCAATAACAGGTGAAATGGCGGCAAAGGTTGAACTGTGTTCTATTCCCATACGAAGAGTCATCATGCCGCCGTTTGAAAGGCCTGTAAGATAAATTCTGGCCGGATCTGCTTTCAGGTTTTTTATGGAATAATTGATAAGTTCATACAGAAAACCGACATCATCTATATTAATATTATCCTTATTTTTACGAAAAGATTTTCCTCTGCCGTCATTCCACTGATTATCTATACCATCGGGGTAAATAGCAATAAAGCCTTCTTTCTCTGCGAGCGGCAGAAAATCTGTTCTTTCTGCAAATTCCGCGCCGTGGCTTTTTCCTCCTCCATGAAGTATCATTACGAGAGGCAGAGTATCTGCAGTAGAGTATTTATCCGGTATATATAACCAGTAAGTTCTGTTTATTCCGTCATGAACAAAGGTTTTCTCTTGAAGTTTTTCATTTGATGCGAAACTGTGACAGCCGAATGAAAATAGTAGCAAAAATAGACCGATTAATTTTATCTTTTGCAATTTAAAACCTTCCTTCTTAAAGAAATTATATATAGATATTATAATATAAAATCTGTTAAGAAAGTTTTTTCTTTTGTAAAGAATTGTAAAGATACGGAGAGAGCCGAATTAATTCAATAATAACACCTGCTAAACTTTTAATCCTTCCAGATCTTCAATCCTGATTTCATGTTCTTTGAGAGTGCCGGAGATGATATCCAGTTTAGCCGAGTGCCTGTCTAATTTACGGTTAGCTATTTTAATATCTGAGAGTAAAATTATAGTCCTGTTATCCATTTCATGAAGCTTTTCTTTTGTTTCCTTTCTGAATTCCTGAAATTCTCTTTTAAATTCTTTTAGTTCAGTTTTTATATCTGCCTGACCTTCTTCAAGTTTTGTCTGACGCCCTTCAAGCCTTGCCTGACCTTCTTTTAATTCTTTAAGTTCTGATAATATCTGTTTTAATATGTCTTCCAT
>CALARM010000041.1 GCA_937888925.1 uncultured Synergistia bacterium
AAATGGATATAGCATTTGGTAAAATGATGATAGAAAAAGCAGGGAATAGATCGATTCTGATTTTTCTCACAGAAGATGCAGAATTATTTGAAAAGTCAAGGTCAATAAGCGGCCTTTATGCAGGCCATGACGAACTGGGCCTTTATATAAAAAAGACTGTAAAAGATGAAGCCTATATAACACTAATAAAATGGGATTTTATCGTGGCAGTAACAAATGATATAAACAGATTTGATTGATTTCTTCTCAGGAGGGAACTTCGATACAGTTCCCTCCTGCAATTTTTGTATCTCCCGATAGAGCAATTGTTGTGTGACAGGATGAGTATTTTCTGTAATGCACAGTAACTGGCCGCACATCACACATGACGCATGCTGAGGTGAGCATAAATAATAAATATATGCTCTCGTGACGATTAACGCGTAACGCGTGACGGGAGGAAGACTTTTATTACATGCTTATGCTCAGGTCAGCAAGACAAGAAAATTCTGCATAGTTTCCTCTCCCTATGGGGAGAAATAATGAGAGAGGGCGAATAGAAAATTCATTTCCATAATACCCTCACGCATCCTTCCTTCAAGGAGGAAAAATCAAATTTCTTGGCTTAATGCCATCACGCATTACGGTATCACGCATCACGCATTACGGGTCACGCGAATCAAGAGGTAAGGAAAATCATGAAAATATTAAAATTTGGCGGAACTTCAGTGGAAACACCTGAAAAAATTCTCCAGGTACTTCATATTCTGAAAAGATATCTGAAAAAAGAAGAAGAAATATGTGCAGTTTTTTCGGCTTTTTCCGGTGTAACTGATAAATTAATAGAAACAGGCAGAATGGCTGAAACAGGGGATATAAAATATATAAATTTGCTGAATAGCCTGAAAGAAAGGCATGTAAATACGGCAGATATTTTAACAGGACATACGGGTACCATCTTCTCAATTATAGATGACATGTTTCAGGAACTGGGAAATGTTCTTCACGGAGTATATTTAATAAAAGAACTTTCGCCAAGAACACTGGATTTTATTATGAGTTTCGGAGAGAGGCTTTCTGCTTCCATAATAAGTGAAGCTCTTAATGTACGTCATATTGAAAATGAATACCTGGACGGGCGGACTGTTATAAAAACAGATAATAATTTTGGCAATGGAAAAGTAAATCAGGAATTAACATGTGAACTTATCGAAAACTATTTTCAGTCTCACAGAAAGCTGCAGATTATCACAGGCTTTATAGCTTCTACAGAACAAAACGAAAGTACCACCCTCGGAAGAGGAGGTTCTGATTACAGTGCGTCCATATTCGGTTCAGCCCTGGGAGCAACTGAAATAGAAATATGGACAGATGTAGACGGCATAATGACTACAGATCCGAAAAAAGTAAAAAAAGCCTTTCCCGTAAAACATATAAACTATAAAGAAGCAATGGAAATGTCTCATTTCGGTGCAAAAGTTATATATCCGCCTACATTGATACCTGCTTTCGAGAAAAAAATACCTGTGAGAATAAAAAATACCTTCAATCAGGATTTTTCCGGCACAGTAATCTCAGATTCTCCTGTTCCGGGCAAATACCTGGTAAAAGGTATTTCCTCCATTGAAAACATTTCACTTCTCAGAGTAGAAGGAAGCGGTATGATCGGAGTTGCCGGTATTGCAATGAGATTATTCGGTGCACTGGCAAAGGGAAAAATCAATATTATCCTTATAACGCAGGCCTCTTCGGAACATTCAATCTGTTTTGCCATAAACCCGGAAAAAACCATGTTCGCAAAAAAAATCATTGAAGAAGAATTTTCCAGGGAAATAAAATTAAATGAAATAGACGAGGTCATTGTAGAAGATAATTTCTCTATTATTGGCATAGTAGGGGAAAACATGAAAAGAACTCCCGGCATATCAGGAAGATTATTCCGGGCTCTCGGGAAAAACGGTATCAATGTAGTTGCCATTGCACAGGGTTCATCGGAATTAAATATATCTGTTGTCATAAATAAATATGATGAAGCAAAAGCGCTGAATGTAATACATGAAGCATTTTTCCTTTCAGACACAAAATCATTGCATGTATTTTTAGCAGGTACAGGTCAGATAGGAAAAACATTGATAAAGCAAATAGAAAGACAGAAAGAATACCTTCTCAGGGAACATGCCCTTGATATAAAACTGACCGGTCTTGCAAATACGAAAAAAATGTTTTTTGACGAAGACGGCATATGCCTCTCAGAATGGAAAGAAATTCTTCAGGATAAAGGGGAAACTTCGTGTACGGAAAAATACATAAAAACAATAAAAAATTTGAATCTGGCAAACAGTGTTTTTGTAGACTGTACTGCCAGCGAAAAAATCATTACCTTTTACAAAGACCTTTTAAAATCAAGTATTTCCATTGTAACACCGAATAAAAAAGCCAATGCAAGAGACTATAAAACCTATAAAGAACTGAAAGACACTGCCGCTAAATACGGAGTAAAATATTTATATGAAACAAATGTAGGAGCAGCACTGCCTGTTATAAGCA
>CALARM010000042.1 GCA_937888925.1 uncultured Synergistia bacterium
TGATGATATTTTTTGATTTAGAATGAACCATTTATTTTCCCAGAGCTTTCAGAGCTTCAGCTTTATTTTGTTTAACTACTTCATCATCAGGTTCAATTTCAAGGCTTTTTTCATAACATTCCAGTGCTTCTTTATACTCACCGATAGAATAAAGACAGACACCTTTAGAATTCCACACAAAGGCATCATCGGGCTCAATGTCAATACTTTTATTATAACAGTCTATAGCTTTCTCATATTTTTCCTGTTCAAGAGCGATATGGCCCATCCAGACCCAGGCAGCCAGATAATCAGGATTTATTTCTATTGCTTTTTCGCAGCAATTAAATGCGTCATTATATTTTTTCTGTTCATAAAAAACTCTGGCTTTTAGAGACAGGGCATCCAGATATGTCTCATCCAGTTCGTACGATTTATTCGCATATTTAAGAGCTTCATTATATTGTTTTTGTTTAAAAAGTGTGTCAGCTATATTGTACCAGACAACTGGATTGTCAGGTATAAGTTCAAGAGCTTTCTTATAACATTTTATAGCATCTCCGTAACTTTCCTTCATATCAAAAGCAAGTCCCTTTTGATTCCAGGCCCCTGCTGACAGAGGGTATTTATTTGACTCTTTTTCAAAATATATTATTGCCTTATTAAAGCAATCTTTTGCCTGATCATCTTTTTTCTGTTCAACTAAAGCCTTTCCTTTTGAAAGCCATGTCTCACCATTTTCCATATTTATACTCAATGATTTATCATAACATTTAATGGAACTGTCATATTTTTTTCTCAAAAATAGAGCATCTCCCATTTTATTCAGGCTATGAATATCTGACTGTTCAAAAATTCCCTCTTTATTATAAAGGTCAATAGCCTTATCTATATATTTATTACCTTCATTAAAGCCCTTTCCGAGTAAAATTCCACCTTTATTATACAGAGCCTCAGGACAATCAGAATCTATGTTAATCGCTTTTTCATAACAGGTCATAGCAAGATCAAAATTACCTGTATTTTCAAGGATCTCTCCCTTTACAACCCAGGCAGGGGCATAATCTTTATCAATCTTTATAGCCCTGTCACATTCCTTTAAAGCTTCTCCTAATTTACCCTGGCAATATAAAGATCTCCCCTTGAGGGTAATAGATGGAGCATAAGAACCAGACAATGCTTTATCATAACATAGAATAGCACTGTCATAGTCTCCCTTATTATAAAAACTTTTTATGTTATTATAATAATATGTCATAACAACAGGTTTCAAGGTAAAGTAGAGAACAATCACTGCTATAATACCGAAAAAAAATAATAAACCTGCTACTATGATGCCGGTCATTATAAATCTTGTATTGCGGGCAAAAAAAGATGAAGATTTATCAATTTTACCGGGAGAATCATGCTTCAGAGACACATCTTCCATGACAGGTTCTTTATAAGGAAGATTCCCGCTGCCTGTGCCGGGTATTTTTGACATTTCAGATAATGTTCCGCTGCCTGCTCCGCCCGTTTTAGAGACTTCTGGCAGTTTGCCGCTGCCTGCTCCGCCCGTTTTAGAGACTTCCGACAGTTTGCCGCTGCCTGCTCCGCCCGTTTTAGAGACTTCTGGCAGTTTGCCGCTGCCTGCTCCGGCCATTTTAGAGACTTCTGGGAGTTTGCCACTGCCTGCTCCGCCCGTTTTAGACGAAGATCTGGCTTCAGGTTCATATGAGGCAGGAGCAATAGTGCTCTCGTCACTAATGGGAGGAAGAGTAAGTTCTTCACCGGTCTCCACTTCTGAAGAAATGTTCTCAAGAGCTTCTTTCATTTCCGCTGCATTTCTATAACGATCAGAAGCTCTCAGTTCAAGGGCTTTTATCAATATTTTTTCAAGTTCCGGAGATACCCGGGGATTAATGTCTCTTACAGGGCCGAAGGACAGGGCTGTTTTCGGTATAACACCGGTAAGAAGGCAGTGCATTGTAGCTCCCAGGGAATATATGTCAGTTCTTGGTTCAGGTTTACCATGTAATAATTCTTCAGGTGCATAGACAAGGGTACCGACAACTGTTTTTGTAGTATTCCCATCAGGTTCTACTGTTCTTGCTATACCAAAATCTACCAGTATTGCCCTGTTATCGGAATTTCTTATCATAATATTACCGGGTTTTAAATCCCTGTAGACTACAGGCGGAGACTGACTATGCATATAGTGAAGAGCATCGAGTATTTCTTTTGACCATTGTATTACCAGTTTTTCGTCTATACCTTCTTTTTTATAATGTTTTAATATAGTAAAAAGATCATCGCCTTCTATATAATCCATTACCAGGTAATAACGGCCTTCCCAGGTAAAATAATCCCTTACAAAAGGTAAATTCGGATGTCTCAGGGTATGTAATATTTCAGCTTCCGTCTCAAAACGTTTCAGAATATAAGCTTTATTTTCCTCATCTTCAGAAGAAGGACGTAACATTTCCTTTACGGCACATGGTGCATTTTTAAATCTTCTGTCCAGTGCTTCATATACGGCTCCCATGCCTCCTGCTTTGACAAGTCTCTTAATTTCATAACGATTATCAAGGAGAATACCGGATTTGAGTCTTCCGCTCTGAGTAACAATTTCTATTGCGCTGCCGCATCCCTGGCAGAATTTTGCATCATCTTTATTTTCATAACCGCATTTATCACAGAACAGTGCCATATATTTCTCCTGTAAATGAGCGGTGAGCAGTGTGCTTTCAGTCACTGTCTCCATACTCATTATTGACATTCTAACTTTTTCGTGAGATTTTTTATCCTTCAGAACCTCACATTATCGTTATTTTAACAACCGCATTTTTCACAGAATACTGACATAGTAATATTTCTACAATAAAAAGAAAATCCTTTTTCAGTTATAATTGGTGAGTGATGAGTAGTGAGTGGGTTTTATACTCACTATTCACTACTCACTCTTAACCGTTTAAACTCTTTCATGAAGGTATATATTCTCATATCCCCATGAGAAAAACACTTTCTCCGTTGCTTTTACCTCTAAATGGGGAACATCAAAGAAATGACTGACTGTTATTATTCTTGTGCCGGTAGAGACTCCTTTAAATTTTTCCGCAAGTTTTTCTATTGTATCAGGATCGAACACAGTAGATACTATAAAAAATACAGTACCTTTAGAAAAATCTTCCAGAAGAAAATTCCCTTCTATAAAATTAACATGGTCAAATTTAAGAGCTTCTTTTATTTTATTGCTGTATTCGATAAAGGTAGGAATGGCGTCTATTCCGAATGCTTCCACACCATACATGATATTGGAAAAGAAGACCACATTACCTGTGCCGGAACCAAGATCATAAAATACATCTTTTTTATTCAGCCCTGCAAGCCTGAAAACCCTCCAGGCAGATAAAAATGGTGTTTCTCCGTATGTAAGAGTATTTATAGGTATCTCCATACTACGGCCTTCTGTAGCTACAATCTGATGGCACATACCCCAGGAATAAAAGGTAAGAAGTTTTAAATTTAACAGGAGAAATTTCCTTTTGAAAAAGAAAATGATAAATCCCAGGAATTGATTGTATGTCCTGCACAGATCCAGAAAAACCTGCCACATGGATCGTAACATAAACCCTTTAAGAGTATAATCATCAGGCTCTTCGTCCTGTGGAATTCCTTTCTCGCAGAAATAGCAATCAGACTCTCCCCTGGGAAGGATTCTGAAACATTTTTCGCAGAAAGCTATCGTATGTTTCGGCCTTATAATAATATATACAGGAACCATCATGGGAAAGAAAAAAATTATGGCACTCCATAAAGGTCCGCTGAGCCCCCTCTTTGAAGAATCTCTGAAAACCCATATGGATATGATAAATATTACAATAATGAAAACTAATTTCCAGTCGCCGGGAAGAGCCTGTAATATGTCGAGAAACTGCATATGAATATTTCCTTATTTAATCGTAATGCGTGACGCGTAACGCGTGACGCGAGGATTGCAGGCTGTTACAATGATTTAAATATTCTATATCATTACGAAACTTTCCTACTTATATAAAATCTTATTATTTAAATACTTTATATGAAATTAAAAGTATAATATATTCACTTGAAATATTTTGTATTAAAAAATATACAAATGTATTGACAAAATACTAAATCTAACATATAATAATATCATAGAAATATAATCAAGGAGGTAATAAATATGAAGCTGGCAAAAATTACAAAAAGAGGTATTCAAACAAGGCTGGTAATTCTTGGTATTTTAGTCATCGGTTATTTCAATCTCAATATGTATTTCAATTATCATATAAACAATGAATTACAGAGGTTGAAAAAATCCGGAGAAATAACAACTGTTAATGAACTGGTAAAAGAACATGTTCGTGGTAACAACAGGGCCAATCTTTATCTGGGAGCAGGAGAGATGGTAGAGATAAACAGAAGTCATACACCTCGCGGGGACTGTGATATAATAAAATATCACGAACAATATAGAGAAGAAATAAAGACAACTCTCGAAAAAAACCAGGTAGTCCTGGATATTATGGACAGGGCTTCTACAAAACCAAATTTCAGTTTTAATCCTGACTATAAAAAAGGTTTTGAAATGAAGGTACCAAATTATTTACAGTTAAGATCAGTTGCTCAGATACTTGAGATGAAGGCCATTGATGATATAGCCTGCGGCAATTACGATCAGGCAGTCATAAGATGTGCTCAATGTCTGTCCCTCGGACGGGATATAGGTGAAGAAAACGGCTTCCTTATAAATCATATGATATCTATAGCTATTATCAGTATCGGCACTCAACCTCTTGATTATATGATGAAAAACAATATAAAAGCAAATTATACACCTGCCAGAGAGCAGTTAAATCTTATAAGATCTTCGTGGAATACAAGGTTACTTAAGAGCCTTGAGGCAGAAAGGGCTTCAGGAATAAGTTTTTACGAAAAGCTTACCTCTTTAGAACCTGTTGACAGCTCATATCTTGAGATGGGGCCCTTTAATAAGCCATATGGAAGAGCATTGATGAAACCATATATACTTGCAGATAAACTGTATTATATAAAATATATGAGTAATCTTATAGAGCAGGTTCGGAAAAATCCTTCCGGTGAAATCAAGCAGACTGAATTATCAAAATATTATATAATTTCCAGGATACTTACACCGAGTATAAAAAGAGCAGCAGAACATAATACAAAAATCGTAAATAGCTGTAATGAACTCTTTGATGGACTCGGTAATATATAGTTAATAGCAAATAATAACAGAACACTCTTCTGGAGTGTTCTGTTATTATTATTGGGAATGATTGATTAACCCAGCAGCCATCCTACAAAAGTACCAGTTCCTGCTGCACTAACTACAGCAGCTGCAGGAAGACCGGCAAAAGAAGCTATTGCCGTAGCTACAACAGCTCCGCCTGCCATATACATAGCACTCTTGGGATCATCGGCAAACCATCCTGCAATAGCACCGGTTCCTGCTGCTGCAAGGACTTCTCCACCTGGTACTCCGGCAACATGAGCTATGCCTGCTCCCAGAAGAGCTCCACCGGCAACATGTATTGGGGTCTGATTTTCTTTATAGAAATTTTTAAGCTCGCTATTTTTCCCTATGGAAACCTGTGATGCAAGTTTTTTCATGCTGAGAAAGTCTGAATCATCTTTATGTGAACTGCCCAGGGTTACAACATCAACTGGCTCGGATTTTTTTTGAGTTTTTACCTGACCGGTTTGCAGGGTTTTTTGTTGTTTCACTGATCCGATTTGCATATTTAATCTCTCCTTTTATAAAAAAGAATTCTATCTATAAATAACTTACCATAATCCTTATTGCTTTTCAATATAAAATTGTTAACAGAATGTAAACTTTATAGTATTTCTAAAAAATAGTTTTAATTGATGGCGATTCAATTTTTCACATTTGAATAAAAAGGAGTATCCTTATAAAGAAAGAATTTAAAACTCCTAAAACGTAACTTTATTATGACTATTGAAGGTCATAATGCTGTATAAAAGGAGTATAAATATGAACAACACAATCTTCAAGTTCGACTCGCCTAAAAATGAACCGATTTATGATTATTCTCTGAAGG
>CALARM010000043.1 GCA_937888925.1 uncultured Synergistia bacterium
GTAAGAGTCAAAATAGGAGCGAAGAAGGACGGAAAAATTACTGCCATAGATATGAATGTAAAGGCAGATACAGGAGGTTATGGCCCCCACTGTCTTACAGTTCCAATGAATGCATGTTCCAAAACACTTCCTCTCTTCAGATGTGAAAATATGCATTATGATGTTACCGTTTATTATACAAACAATGTAATTGCAGGAGCATATCAGGGATACGGAGCGCCTGCAGGTGCTTTTGCACTTCAGACAGCCGTAGCGGAACTTGCCGCAGAAATGAAGGTAGATTATCTGACCCTGATAAGACTCAATCATGTCCGCACAGGTGACAGACTTGAAATATTGAAATGCCTCGGAGAAGGTCAGGAAGGAATTCCTCAACAGGTAACAAGCTGTGCTCTGAGTGATTGTCTCGACAGAGGAGATTTTTCCATACGATGGGGTAAACCGGAAAAAGGAGAGGCTCCATATTTGAAAAGAGGAAAAGGTTTTGCAATAATACAGCAGGGTTCCGGACTTCCCGGCCTTGATGCAGCCAATGCAACCATTTATATGCTCGGTGACGGTTCTTTCTTCCTCTGTATAGGAGGAGCGGATCTCGGCACAGGCCTTGATACTGTAGCGGTAAAGGTAGCAGCGGAAATACTTATGGTTGATCAGGATAAAGTCGCAGTAAAAGCAGGAGACACAGATGTAACCCCATTTGATGTAGGCTCTTACGCATCAAGCGGTACATTCTTTACAGGCTCTGCTGCATATAATGCTGCCCTTGATATGAAGAAAAAGATTTTAGAAGAAAGTGCAAAAATTTTAGATACAACTCCTGACAGGTTAAAACTTGTCTATCCCGGTAAAGTTGTATCCCCTGAAAAAGAACTTACTTTTTTAGAAATTGCCAGAATAACACAGAGCGGGAAAGGCACAGGACAGATTATAGCAACAGGTGCTTTCACTACAGAGGAATCCCCCATACCTTACGGAGCCCATTTTGCGAAGGTGGAAGTAAATGAATTGACAGGCACTGTTAAAGTCAAAGCCTTCCATGCCTATCAGGACTGCGGTACGCCGATAAATCCCGATCTGGCTCTCGGGCAGATGTACGGAGCAATTCTGAAAAGTATAGGCCATACACTTTATGAAAAAATGATCTTTGACGAACATGGCAAATGTCTTAATCCGAATTTCCTTGACTACAAAGTTCCTATGATAAAGGATCTCCCTGAAGATTTTCGTTCCGAACTGGTATTTGTAGATGAAAAACTCGGCCCATTTGGCGGAAAGTCAATTTCAGAAATTGCCACAAACGGTGCTGCCCCAGCTATAGCGACTGCCATATATGACGCAATAGGCGTATGGGTAAGGGAATATCCTTTTACGGCAGAAAAGGTGCTGGAAGCAATAAGAGAGCAGAAAAAATGATAGGTGAAGAGTGAAGGGTAAAAAGCGAGCACAGGCGTTTTATAAAACGCCCTTTGAGGTGAAGAGTGAAGAATAGTTGCTTCACTAAAATTATAACATTGAAAGGCGGTTCTATTTATGAAATTTGGAATTTCTATAACAATAATATTTATTTTATTAATTTTTCTTATCGGATGCGGCGGCAGCGATCCGAATGCAAGAACTGTAAAGTTAGAGGTAACAAAGGTAGAAGGATGGCCGGCAGGTGATAAGTTATGTGCAGTACTTTACAAAGACTCTTCAAAAATAAATCGTATGAGGAAAGATATAAATGTACCCGGCACCGGAGAATTCAAAGTTACATGTGATCGTAATGACAAAATATGGATAGAATGTACAGATACAAAAAGCCTTGCATCTGTAGATATGACAGAGTTCGGGAAAAGCCTGACTGTATATCTGGACGGAGAAAAAGTTGCTTATGGTCCCCTTCCTGAAAAAGGTAAGTTTTCATTATGTTTTGAAATCAAGGTAAAATAGCTATAGAAGGCGAAATATGTATGTAAATTAAATGGCGAAAAAATTTCCTCTGGCTCTGTGCCGGGTAATAGTAAGTACCGTAACAGGTAAAAGGGTATTTGTAAAAATCTTCTGCCTGGCAGGCTCTGGAGAAGAAAAATTAGTTTTTTATATAGTATTAAAAATTAAATAAGGGTTAATTTATTGTCTGTAAAACAAATTATATAAGGCAAATTATTTTTCTTCGTAAGAGACTGCCAGGCAGAAGCTGATAAAATGGTTACTAATTCCCTGGTACGATAGTAAGTAAGGCATAATTTTTATGCTGAATAAGAAAAAATTCAAGGAGTTCATAAAATGTCTGTAAAAAAAATACTTATGATTGTTGGAGATTTTGTAGAAGACTATGAAGCAATGGTGCCTTTTCAAATATTAACCATGGTAGGTCATACTGTTCATGCAGTATGTCCGAATAAAGTGGCAGGAGAAAAAGTAAAAACTGCAGTTCACGATTTTGAAGGGGATCAGACCTACAGCGAAAAACCGGGACATAATTTCCTTCTGAATGAAACATTCAGCCAGATAAATCCGGAAGATTATGATGGTCTTGTAATTCCCGGTGGTCGTGCACCGGAATATATTCGTCTGAATGAAAAAGTCCTTGGATTAGTAAGACACTTTTTCCGGGAAAATAAACCTGTAGCATCTATCTGTCATGGCCAGCAGATTCTTGTGGCAGCAGGTGTTCTTAAAGACAGGGTCTGTATATGTTACCCCGCAGTAAAACCTGATGTCATAAAAGCAGGAGCAACGTGGGGAGAGATAAATGAAACATTATCAAATGCTGTTATAGACGGTAATCTGGTAACAGCACCTGCATGGCCTGCCCATCCTGAATGGATGAAAAAATTCCTGGAATTACTGGGAAGCAAGATAGAAGCATAGAAGGGTGATGGTCAATTCAGTAAGAGAGGAGAAAGGTTATGCATAAACAGCAACAATATGGACATTGTAAAATGCAAAAAGGCAATGCGAAAATATGGGTTATTGTTCTGATTGTTATAGTTATCTCTACATGTGTTCTGGCAACGATTATTGGCGGTATTATAGCTGCCATATATTTTTCATCTACCTATCATACAGATACGGAACATAGTAAACCACAGGAACAGATGGGAAATCCCACACCACAGGAACAGGCAGGAGATACAATACCTCAGGACCAGGGAGAAGATGATGTAAACAAGAAAAAGATAGAAAAAGCCAGAGCCTATAGTAAACTGGCAGCTTGTGAGAGTAACTTAAAAAATCTGGCTACTGCCCTCGAAATGTATGCAACAAACAATTCAGGTAATTATCCTCCTTCTCTGGATTATCTGACTGAAGATTATGGCGATGGTCCTATTATGAAGCATATGCCTGAATGTCCGGCCTGCCAGAAACCTTATATATATGCTGCGGAAAACAGTGAAAAAGAAAATGATTTTATGCTTCATTGCGGCGAAAAGAATGTCCACAAAGATGCAGATATCGAAGGAGACGGATATTTCCCGCAATATACACCGGGTAAGGGTCTGATTCTGGAGTAGTAGTTAATAGTGAGTGGTGAGTAATGAAGACAATCTTTTACTCACTTATTAATTTATGTCTATAATTACGTTTCAAGAAGGATTTCACCATAACGTTACAGAATGTTATGATTAGCCGGATACTTCAGAAGGTGGAAACAATATGGATGATAAAAAACCAATCATAGTGCTTACTGATATATACAAAACCTATATAATGGGTGATACAAAGGTTAATGCCAACGATGATATTAATCTTACCATTTATAAAGGTGAATTTGTCGTAATCATGGGAGCGTCTGGAAGCGGAAAATCTACGGTAATGAATTTAATAGGCTGTCTCGATCGCCCTACGAGCGGCAGTTATAAACTGGACGGTGTGGAAGTATCACAGTTAGATGATGATGAACTATCTGTTATAAGAAATCAGAAGATCGGTTTTGTTTTTCAGAAATTCCATTTATTATCCGGTCTGACTGCGAGAGAAAATGTTGAGCTTCCGATGATCTATGCAGGTGTAAACACAAAAGAGAGAATGCAGGTAGCGGCAAACCATCTTACAAAAGTCGGTCTGGAAACACGTATGAATCACGTCCCCAATGAGCTTTCAGGCGGACAGATGCAGCGTGTCGCCATAGCAAGAGCTCTCTCAAACAAACCGCCCATACTTCTTGCAGATGAACCTACAGGTGCCCTTGACAGTAAATCAGGCGATGAAATTATGGCTTTATTTCAGGAATTACACAGAAAAGGAAGTACTGTAGTTCTCATAACTCATAATCCGGAAGTGGCAAAATACGGCACAAGAGTTGTAAAGCTCTATGATGGTAAAATAGTTACAGATGAACAGGTAAAAGAAGAAGATAGAATATTACTTTCATCAGATATAAGACAATCTCTCACTGTAAGGCTTAATATGAGGGGCAGCATGAATATCATGCAGAGTGTAAAAATAGCATGGAATGCACTCAAAGCCAATAAAATGAGATCTTTACTGACCATGCTTGGTATTATAATAGGCATATCTTCTGTGATCATTATGACTGCCATAGGAAACGGAATGGACAAAGGTTTTCGAAAACAGTTTACCGACATGGGTGTACAGAACGTTATAGTTTCCCCCGGCAAAGGAGACAGTGTCATCCAATCTTCCATAGGCTCAAAAGCAAGACAGCTGACCATGAGAGATGTAACCGTGTTAAAGAATCAGTGCTTTTCAGTAAAAGGAGTGGCACCCAGTATAACTACCAGTGTTACTGCTGTTTACGGACCAAATAATATGGATGTTACCATAAAAGGGACATCTCCTGAAATCTCTGTAGTTGATACTTTACCTATGGAAAAAGGGAGATTTTTTGTTCAGAAAGACTGCGATAAAAATAGTCCCGTATGTGTGATTGGCCATGAAGTGGCCAGCAAATTATTCGGGAAAGACATTGAACCCCTCGGCACAACAATAAAAATGGTAGCAAAATCAAGCAGCACATCCAGCAGCACTTCATCTTCAGGCAATTCAGACCCGAACAGTGTGACAAACTCCGGAATAAGGCTTAAAATTATAGGGGTTTTAAAGAAAAAAGACAGGGCTATAATGGATGATTATGATAAAACAATAATAACGCCTCTCACTACATTTAAGAGCAGGGTTTACTACCAGTCATATCTGAATTTTATTCAGGTAGCCTCAGAAAATCTTGATACTGTTAAGAAGACAAAAGATGAAGTTACAAGGGTTCTCCTGCCTATACATGATAATAATATTAAAAATCTGGATATACTGAGTTTTGAGCAGCAACTGGCACAGTCTATGAGTACTATAATGGCTCTCAGTCTGTTTCTGTCAATTATAGCAGTTATTTCTCTGGTAGTAGGCGGTATTGGTATTATGAATATAATGCTTGTCTCAGTAACGGAACGGACCAAAGAAATAGGTCTGAGAAAAGCCATAGGAGCAAGAAAAAGCGATATTTCAACACAGTTCCTGATAGAATCACTGGTACTCAGCATAACAGGAGGTATCATAGGGATACTTGTCGGTACAGGTATATCAGCAGTATATCCACTTATGATAGCATCCAGTTCTCTAAAAGATCTGATGGGACAGGCTATTATTTCATTTAGTTCCATAGTAGTTTCTTTCGGTTTTTCTGCAATGGTAGGTGTATTTTTTGGAATTTATCCGGCAAGAAAAGCTGCAGCACTGGATCCGATAGAAGCATTAAGACAGGAATAAGAGTCGTGACGCGTAACGGTTAACGCGTGACGGGAGGATCACTAAAATAACTATCATGAAAGGAGATTTTTCTTCTCACGTTGAATTAATTCGTTATGAATAAAAATTTTTTGTTGTTTCTATTTATATTGCTCCTTATAGCTTTTAATAAAATTCTTGCAGAAGAGCCTGAAAAATTTACTCTTAAAGATTGCATAGGCATAGCCATGGATAACAATCCTTCCGTAATAAGAGCCAGGCAGGATATAAAAGTGGCAGAAAGTTCAAAGACCCAGGCTCTGGCAACTTATTTGCCGAATCTAAAATACACCGGTACATATCAAAAATCAAATCAGGGTAACGGTACTATTGTGAGCG
>CALARM010000044.1 GCA_937888925.1 uncultured Synergistia bacterium
TGTATAAATCATATAGGCAAGATCTGACGGAGTATTTATTATGTCGGGATTTATACGGGAATCGTGAAGGGTGAAGAGTGAAGGGTGAAGAGATGAGAGATCTCCGTCATTCGTTGTAACGTGATGACGGCAGTTTTCACAAACTCCTGTAGAAAGTGAAGAATCTGTTATATCCAGCACTTTTATTGACGGTTTTATCTGTTCTGCCAGGTGAGGGTCTGTTATCAGCATAAGGGAACCGCTGTCCGAGATTATATAATTTATTCTTTCCGGAGGATAGTGGGGATCTATGGGAACAAAGGCTCCACCTGCTTTAAGAACGGCAAGGATACTTACAATCATATGGCATGATCGATCCAGGAAAATTCCCACTCTGCTGTCCCCTTTTACTCCTTCTTCTCTCAGCACATAAGCCAGTTTATTGGCACGTTCATTTAATTCCCTGTAAGTAAGTTTTTCATCTTTATAAACGACGGCAATTCTGTCAGGATATAATTCCACTGTTTTCTCTATCAACTCATGAATAGTTGCTTCCTTCGGCACATCATAATGAGTATCATTGAATGTTTTTAACATGAGATTTTTCTCTTTTTCAGAAATTATATCTATATCCTTTAAAGAATTTTCACTATGACGAAGAATCCATTTCAGAGCATGTTCTATATGGCAGGAAAGCCTTTCTATTACGTCTTCCGTGAAACAATCTCTGTCATAGGCAATACTTACGGAAAGTTCTTTTCCCGGCACAATGACGATATTCAGAGGATAATTGGATATGCCGTAAGTTTTCATATCTTTCATAACAGACATTTCATCGGAGAATGGGAAATTTTCAAAAACAAAAAGACTGTAAAAAAGTGCTTCTCCGGGAGCAATACTGCTCATAGACTGGAGTTTACTCAGAGATATATGGCTTAAATTACTGCCATTCTGTATAATATTATGAATATGTTTCAGATTATGAATTACTGTTTCGTCATGATGTAACTTTACCCTGAGAGGGATGGTATTTATAAAGAGTCCTGTCATCTGTTCGACTCCGTCCAGTTCAGGAGGCCTTCCTGACACAGTAGTGCCGTAAAGAATGTCTTCGGAACCGCTGTAACAGGATAATACACAGGCCCAGGCCATCTGAAGGAGAGAATTAATTGTTATCCTCTGTGAGCGGGCAAACTTCTGACATTCGGAAGAGAAATCTTCCGAAAGATAACGGACATGTTCTTTCATTTCTTCAATGGATTTATGAATGTCGGGACGGGAATGGTTTACCGTAAGAGGAGTTGCCGTGGTAAATCCCGCAAGATTCTCTTTCCAGTAATCTGTAATCTTATCTCTGTCCTGTCGTGAAAGCCATTTTATATATGATTCAAACGGTTCGGGAGATTTAAAATGGAATATTTCTTTATGTAAAATGGCTTCATATCTTCCGTGAAGTTCCTTTAATATTAAAGGCACCGACCATCCGTCCAGGATAATATGATGGTACGTCCATATAAACCTGTGGGAGCCGTTACCTGTGTCTATAAGATAAAAAGAACTTAAAGGCGGCTTTTTCAGATCAAAGCCATGAAGCTTTTCATTTATTCTCAATTTTTCTATTTCTTTTTCCTGTATGTCCCTCTCTGAGCCGCCGAGATCAACCGTATGCCATGGAAGAGCGACGTTTCTGTAAACTACCTGGACATGGTTATCACCTTCGTACCAGATGAAACCTGTACGGAAAACAGGGTGAGCGGAAAAAATATCTTCCCATGCTTTCTTCAGTGCATCTGTATTGAGCTCTCCTTCGTAGGTCCAGCACATCTGTGTGTAATACTGGGCAGAATCGGGAGAAGCCATGGCATGAAAGAGGAGTCCTTCCTGAAGAGGAGAAAGATCGTATACTGATTCAACAGAAGAAGGGTCAATGTCTTCCGGTAATGTGAAGACCCTCCCGGTTATTTCCTCTTTTTCAGGAGATTTTTTCGAAGACAGGACATCCTGAAGAGAGAGAAGCCCGGAAATGGTAGGGTAAGCCTGTAACTGTCCTGCCGAGATATTAATGCCTGCCTTTCTTGCCCTTGCCACTGCCTGAATACTCGTAATGGAGTCTCCTCCGAGACCGAAGAAATCATCATGAATGCCTACGGAACTGCATTTCAGTATATCCTCCCATATGTTTGCCATAAATCTTTCTTCTTCTGTTGCGGGAGCAACATAGCCTGAAGCCATAAGATGTTTATCCGGCACAGGAAGAGCTTTTGTATCTATTTTTCCGTTAGGTGTAAGGGGAATTCTGTCTATTTTCAACAAATGACGGGGAATCATATAATCAGGAAGATTTCTGGCGAGATCTCTTTTTAATGTGTCTGTATCCAGATCTTCATCTGAAATATAATACCCGCACAGATAGGGTCTGTTATTTTCATCCATATGATCCGCTACGACTGCATCTTTAATCATGGCAAAACTTTTCATGGCCTGTTCAATCTCTGCAAGTTCTATTCTAAAACCTCTTATTTTAACCTGTCTGTCTATTCTTCCCAGGAATTCAATATTGCCGTCAGGGAGCCATCTGGCAAGGTCTCCTGTTTTATACATACTCTTCCCCGGCTCAAAGGGATTATTTACGAATTTCTGTTCAGTAAGATCTTTTCTGTTAAGATATCCCCTTGAGAGGCCATAGCCGGAAATACAGAGTTCTCCGGCAACTCCTATGGGCTGAAGGTTAGCAAAAGAATCTGTTATATAAACAGATGTATTAAATACAGGTTTGCCTATAGGAATATTTTCATAATATTTATCAATGTTAAAGGAACTCGTTTGCACCGTATATTCAGTAGGCCCGTAATCATTATATACTTTATATCTCTGAGGAATGAAGCTTTTTAATTTTTCGCCTCCCAGTACAATCCATTTAAGAGATTTATTCTCTGTAAGGGTCATAAACTGTTCTCCGAACTGTGTGGGAAGAATGGCAGTGGTAATATTATGCTCTTCATAATATTCATTTAACTGTACAGGTGAAAGTCTTATCGATTTCGGGATAATATGTACAGTCGCGCCGGCAAGTAAAGAAGGAAATATTTCCAGTACAGACGCATCAAAGGCAGGAGCCATATATTTTGACGTATTATCTTTTTCTGTTATATCGTGAGTATTGATAAAATAGACGGATAGATTGACAAGGGAATGATTTTCTATCATCACACCTTTAGGTTTTCCCGTAGTGCCCGAGGTATAAATAACATAGACAATATCACGGGGAGTATTTATTTTTTCAGGGTTCCCTGTGTCTCCGCGTAACAGATTTCTGTCTTCAAGATCATGGACAATGCCGTCAAAGGTAAATTTATTATAAAGACTTCTTTTTGTGAGAAGAATTCCTGTACCGCTGTCCGAGAGCATATAAGAAATTCTGTCGGACGGATATTCAGGATCTACGGGAATATAAAATCCTCCTGCTTTTAGTACGCCAAGAATACTTACCATCATTTCAGGAGAACTTTCCATAAGTATAGCTGCCGGATTATCCGGCTTCAGCCCGTCTTTTCTCAATGCTGCGGCAATCTGATTGGCCTGTCTGTTCAGTTCTCCGTAACTGAGTATCTGATTTTCATATACAACGGCAGGTCTGTCGGGATGAAGATTTACCTGTTTTTCAAATAATTCCTGAACTGTAACATGTCCGGGGATTTCAAAAAATGTATTATTAAAATGTTCGAAGATAATATTCTCTTCCCTGGTGGGACACATCTTGATATTTGAGATTTTTTTATCCGGTTCCGAGAGGGCATCATTTAAAATCTGACAGAGCAGTTCATGAATTCTTTCTATATGTTCATCGCTAAATTTTTCTGTCTGATAAGCCCATTCAAGTTCAATATATTTTTTATTTTCTTTAAATTTTTCATAAATATGAATTGATATATCTGATGGTTCGTAATCAGGAACCATGCGTTCAACCTGTTTTCTCGGATCTTCAAAAGCAGGAAGACCTACAAGGGTTATATTCAGAAGATAATCAGGTCTTACTCCATATTTTTTCCGAATTTCTCCTGCGAGAAGATCAAAGGGATATCTGGAATGATTTTTTATAATGTTATTAATATCCTGACCGTTTTTCTGGACGAAACTGTTAAAATCCATATCTCTGTCTGCAGTTATTTTTAAAGGAATGGTGCTTACGAACATACCTGTCATCTTCTTCTGCTCTGCAGTAGATCTGTTGTGGTTTCCACTTCCTATGACTGCTTCATCAGAGGAAGTAATTCTGGATATATATATGGCAAGACAGGAAAGAAGGACTTTAAAGATAGACGTTTTACATCCCTTACAATAATCATATATTTTTCCACTTAATTCATCGGTGATTTTAATAGAAGTAGCTTTTGCACGGATATTATCTGACTTTGCTTTCTTTTCCGAAAGATTTACTTCTTCAGGTAAAGGAGAAAGGTAATTTAACCAGAATTCTCTATCCTTTTCAGCCTCCCGGGACTGAAGATATGCTTTTTCTTCGGAAATAAACTGAATATATGAGGGATATGATTTTTCTTCAGGTTCTTTACCGGTTTTAAGAAGATCATAATAATGTTCGATTTCCTCAAAGATCATGCCTGTAGTCCAGCCGTCTGAAATAATATGGTGTGTTTTTATATAGTAACCTTCTTCTTTATCATTGAATTTTATCAGAACAAAAGAGAAAAGCTCACTATCTGTGAGATTGAATGGTTCATTGGTTTTATTCTTAACCCATGTGTTGAATGTATCTTCATCTTTACCGGAAAAATCCATAAATTCCGGCACATATGCTTCAAAAGGATATATATACTGGGTAACTTGAGTATCTGTTTTCCTGAGTCTTATCCTGAGGCCTTCATTTTTTTTAATGACTGTATTTATAGCTTTTTCTAAAAGTGTAAATTCTATTTTCTCTCTGTATTTAACTGTAAAACCGAGATTTGCAAAGGCTGTTCCTTCATATTTTTCTTCCGTAAACCAGATTCTTTTCTGAGGGTGAGTAAGTTCATAATATTCCATGATATACCTTCCTTTCTCCTGAAAAAACAGACTAAAATTCAATCATTTATTATGATCTCGTGACGCGTGACGGGAGGAAACCTTTTATTACATGCTTATGCTCAGCTCAGCAGTTTCCGTATAAAATTTATTTTTTGTCTATTTTTGTCTGATGTGTTTTTCTTCATTTAAAAAATTTTCCCTTCCCCCAAAAATGTATTTATAAGTGAAAAATAAAAAGTGAAAAGTGAGTTTTTATTCTTTTCACTTTTCACTTTTCACGACTTCCCCGCTAAACCTTTGCAAAGACAATACCGTATATATCATCCATTTTCCTGTAAAAATCCAGTATATTTCCCGGGGAACTCTCAGGAAAATCCTCTTTTAATATAGAGGCCATTTCTCTGAATCTTATCCTGCCGGCACTCAGGGTCAGAATTCTTGTTTCAAAAGGATTAAGAAGATATTTTTTACCGAAACGATCCAGTGTTATACATTCTTCTGACAGTTCATAACTGAAATCGGTTCTCTGAGGGAAATAAGAATCAAAATCTGTTAACTCATGAAAAGTTTTGTATATACCATGATCTTTAAAATTAAAATATCTTTTAATAGCGGTATTTGAGGAGAGGAGATTATACCAGAGAGCCTGAATGCCTCCTGTTAACATACTGAATATGGCTTCCACCTGTTTTCTCGGTATATTCATCAGTTCTTCTTCCATAGTAACCATAAGTTCTCTGTCAAAAACCTTCTTGAGTTCAAGTAATTCCCCTCTTTTTAAATGTACCGTCTCGGAAATACATTCACTTCCTCCGCTGTTGCCTGTTTTCCAGTAAGGTTTTAAGAGAATAATGCCGTATTTTTCAGGATTATCACCTATGGGAGTTCCGGGGAGAGGTATCAGAAAACCGTCGACTATTCTTATTCTTCCCGGTGCCATTCTGATCAGTTTTTTTGCAAAATTTATGCTTTCTTCCACCGTCTCCCGTGACTCAAAGGGCCCTCCCAGTATAAATGTAGTGGCTATCTGAAATATATCTTCTTCCACACATTTCTTTACCGTAA
>CALARM010000045.1 GCA_937888925.1 uncultured Synergistia bacterium
TTAAAAGCAAAAGAAATGCTCTGTCTCACAGAATACGAAAATGTGAATTATCTTCTGGCAATAAAGAGAATAATAGGAATGGAACCTTCTGGAAAATTATAAGATGAAGGAAAATAGAGAAAATAGCAATAAAAATTTTTTTGTAATTTTTGTAATTACAGGTTATCTTTTACCGGTATTTTGTTTATTTCTTCTTACAGGTGTTTTATTTGACAGAGGCTATTTATACAGAGACAGTCTTTTGCCGTTAAAAATTTTTCTTGCCGGAATTTTTGTCTGGTTTACAGGTGTATTCCTGTTAAAATTGAATAAAAAAATAACTGTAGTTCCTTTAATAGCAGCCTGGATAATCCTTACTCTTATATGGATGATCGGAGGAACCGGTTATATTGCTGCAAAACGTCAACAACATGTGGCAACATGTCAGAATAATATAAAAAAACTCGGTGAAATGGTAGATAGATATAATAAAAATGAGGGCACCTATCCGTCGGATCTTAATACATTATATAGTAAAAACCTATATTGTCCCATATCGAAGATTCCATATAAATATATTTACAATAATAAAAAATTTACAATTTACTGCACTCATAGAGATATATACAGCGGTTCTGATAATTATGACAGCACAAACCCGTCATATTATCCGCAATATACTTCCGGCAAAGGATTAATTATAGAATAAGAAAGAGGTAGATAAAATTGGGTAAAGAAATCGAAAAAAAATTCCTTATTAAAAATGATGAATGGCGTGAAGGAGCGAAAGGTACAAAATACCGCCAGGGCTATTTATCTACAGTAAAAGAAAGAACCGTAAGGGTTCGCACAATAGACGAAAGAGGGTTTTTAACAATAAAAGGCGTAAACGTAGGAGCTGTAAGAGCAGAATATGAATATGAAATACCTGCAAAAGATGCAGATGAAATGTTAACAGATCTATGTGAGAAACCTCTTATAGAAAAAAACCGCTATAAGATTTCATACAAAAATCTCGTATGGGAAATAGATGAATTTTTCGGTGATAATAACGGTCTTATAGTGGCAGAAGTGGAACTGGAAGATGAAAATCAATCTATTGAACTGCCTTCCTGGATCGGTAAAGAGGTTACAGGAGATCCGAAATATTTCAATTCGAGTCTGATAAAACATCCTTACAGTAAATGGTAGAGAGAATACGCGTCACCCGTTACGCGTTACCCGTTACGAATTTATGACTGAAATAAAAAAAGACGGAATACATGAGCCGGATCCGCTGGATATTGACTCAATAAATCTGTCAAAGATTTCCGAAAAGAAGATTACTCCTCTGGAAAAATGGATGAAATACCTGGGATTTCCCCTGGGTATTATTATCTTTTTAGTCCTTTATTATATGCCTGTACCTGAAGGATTGAGTTTTTCCGGCAAAGGAGCAATTGCAGTTTTTTCCCTTGCTCTTGTATGGTGGGTGGCAGAGCCTGTACCGAATTATGTAACATCACTCATATTAATGGCTCTTCTGGTACTTATGGGCGTAAGAAAAGAAGACGATGTCCTCGGTGCCCTCGGGCTAAGTGTCATATGGCTCAATGTTACGGCTTTCGTTTTAAGTTCTGTCCTTATAAAAACAAATCTTGCAAAAAGACTTTCCCTTGCAATTGTAGTAAGATTCGGCCACAGTGCCGGTACAATACTTCTGGCCTTTATTATATTACAGATGCTCCTTGCGCCTCTCATACCTGCCACTGCAGCAAGAACCGTTATGACTCTTCCCATTATGATGGTAGTTGCCACAATCTACGGTTCTACCACTCAAAAACCCGGTAATTTCGGAAAGAATTTATTTTTACAGAATCTTCAGGGAATAGATATATTCTCTTCTGCCTTCCTTACAGGAAGTGCGGCAAATCTCATTGCAGTTTCTTTTATACTCGGTATGGCATCACATCGTGTCTATTATACCGAATGGCTTTTCGGCTCACTTCCTGTAGCTTTTATTACCCTTATCATATCCTGGTACGTAGGGCCGAGATTTCTTTTTAAATTAAAAGAGGAAGAAAAAAAGCCTCACATAGAAGGTGGTATAGAGAGAATGAGACAGGAACTCAATAAAATGGGGAAAATTACATGGCGTGAAATACAGGGAGCTCTCATATTCTTCTTTGTGCTATTTCTATGGGCTACAGATAAATGTCATAAAGGATGGTTCGGCTTTGAAATAAGTGCTGTAATGGCATCTTTAATAGGCGCAGCCATAGCTCTCAGTCCGAAAATAGGTTTACTGAAATGGAATGAAGCAGATATTCCATGGCATCTTATGATCTTCAGCACAGGAGCCTATGCGGGAGGAATGGCCCTTGAAGATACAGGTGCTGCAAGATGGCTTGTAGGACTCATATTCGACACCTTTGGCATTAAAGCAGGAATTAATTTCTGGACAGTTTATATCATTGTAATTCTCGTAAGTATCTATACACATCTGGTATTTACGAGTAAAACCATGAGAACCCTTATTCTGATTCCATTGATTATTGCTACTGCCCAGAAACTCGGCTTCAGCCCTGTAGCACTGGCATTACCTGCAGCATTTACCCTTGACTGGGTCGTATCACTTCCCATAAATGCCAAGCCAAATGTAATCCTTTACAGCACAGGTCAGTATTCTGTGCTGGATAATTTTAAATATGGTTTCTTTGTAACCACCGTAGGAGCAATCTTATTGATTATAGCAGGATTTACTTTATACAGGTTCCTGGGAATAATTCCATATTAAAAGGCGTGGAAGCGTAAAACGTAAAGCGTGAAGCGTAAACCTCAATAATTACGCATTACGCATTACGCATTACGCATTACGATTAACGTTATGATAAAAATATGTAACATTATTATAATTACAATAATCTTCTTTATGTCATTACCTTATTTTTCTTTTGCCGGAGAAGAAGACCAGATAAAGATTAAGTCTGTAAAAGACATTATAGAAATAAAAAAGACCGGTGCCGCAGAAATAACAGAAGAAATCCAGATGGAAGACTTTAATAATAAAGAAGTATATCTTCCTGTGAACTATATATGGATCGAGTTGAAATCTGCAGTTATAAAAGAAACAGGGGAAGCTATTACAGGCTCTGTAAAAACCCTGGAAGGTATAGATTATGTTTATTTAAATCTTGATGGTAAAGATGTAAGTGAAAAAACAATAAAGATTAGCTTCAAAGATCCTGCCTTTCTGGTATGGAAGAATGCAGGGCCGGGAAATTTTGGCATTTACACATATAAAAACGAATATCGTAACAGTACGAGAATGGTTATAGAAGAATATGAAATGGAAGTTATACTTCCTGAAGGTTTTATTATAAACAGTATCGTAAAAAGCACTCCTGCCTTTACCAGTAAAGACCCTGAACCTCCTTATTCCTTTAAAAATCTATCAAATGGAAGTCACATTTATATAAAAGCTAAAAACCTGTCTCCCTTTAAAGTCTGCAGTATAGAATATAGCTTTGTAGAGAAAAAAAATTCTTTTCTTTTACCGGTGGCGTCTATAATAATCATGGTATTATTTATGATATTTTTCAGAGATCTTTTGCTGTAGGGGCAGGCGCCCCTGCCTGCCCCTTACCGGGGCAACCACGCACAAACCTTACCGGGGCAACCACGGGGGGTTGCCCCTACTCGGTGTTATATATTTTCATCAATACCTTTCTATTATTCCTGGCACCTTCATTATTCGGATTAATCTTTAAAGATCTGTTGTAACAGTCCAGGGCTTCTTTATATTCACCGGTATAATAGAGGATATTACCTTTCAGATTTAAGCTCTCCGGATCATCAGGCCTCAGGGAAAGGGATTTATCCAAACATTTGAGAGCTTCTTTATAATTTTCCATAGTATAAAAAAGATTTCCTCTTGCATTCCATGTAATGACATCATTCTGATTAAGAGAAAGAGCTCTGTCGAAACATTTCAGGGCTTCATCATATTTTCCCTGATCATACAATATATTCCCTTTATTTGTCCATATTATTTCATCGGAAGGATTAATCTTCAAGGCTTTATCGTAATATTCCATGGCTTTATCATATTTTCCCTGAATATATAAAATATTCCCGATAGAGTTGTCTGCCTGTATATATTCCGGTTCAATTTGAAGAGATTTATAATAACATGTTAAAGCATCTTTATAATTCTTCTCTTTGAATAGAACCTCTCCTTTTTTAACACTTATAACAGCAAAAGCAGGTAAAAAGTGGAGTGCCCTGTCATAGCATGCACGTGCCTCCTTAAACTGTCCCTTATAAAAAAATAAATTTCCCTTCTCGTACCAGACCAGGCCATCATTTTCATTTATAGAAAGCCATTCATCACAGATTTTTAAAGCTTTCTGAAAAGCTTGATTTCCTTCCTTTACTTTCCCTGTTTTATAAAATGCAAAAGCTCTTTTAGACAGTAAAAGAGGATATGAGGGATTAAGTTTTATGGCTTCATCATAAGCTTTTACTGCATCACCATAATTTCCGAGCTCATAAAAAGCATTACCACTGCCATACAATATATCAAAACTCTCAGATACAGGAACATTACTGTAACATTCAATAGCTCTGGACATACATTCTGTAGCTTCTTCATAATTTCCAAGGATATTCAGAATTATACCTCTGTTATACCAGCCATCCCCTGACTGAGGGTCACATTCATTTGCTCTGTCAAAACATTTTACAGATTCCGATATATGTCCGTGAAGATGTAAAATTTTTCCCTTTCCGCACCAGGCTTCAGCACAGGCCGGATCAAGAGATAACACTTTTTCATAATATTTAACAGAATCATCATATTTACCCTGAATATATAAAACCTTTCCTTTACCGTTTAATGCCGGTATAAAGTCATGCTTCAATCTTAATACCCTGTGATAATAAATTAAAGAGCCATTGTAATTTCCATGGTTATAAGAATATTCTCCTTTATTATAAAAAAATGAAATAAGAGCAGATGGTAGAAAAATCCATAGTAATAAAAAGAGGACAGGTAAAATAACCGGTAGCCATCTGATGATATTTTTTGATTTAGAATGAACCATTTATTTTCCCAGAGCTTTCAGAGC
>CALARM010000046.1 GCA_937888925.1 uncultured Synergistia bacterium
TCTTTCTGCATGGTAGGAAAGTGTATAAAACCTTACAGAACCAGAAATCTGGATTTTTTAAAGGGAACTCTCAGGAATGCAAAACCTCTTACCAATTCTATCGGTTTGATTGCTCCCAATGTCAGTGATTATAAAGATATAGACGAACTGTGTTCTTCTATTATATCTCTTGGTATGAAGATTTCCTTTTCCTCTTTAAGGGCAGACACTATTACAGAACAGATGATTTCCTCCCTTGTAGCTTCAGGTCAGAAAACCATTACCCTTGCTCCGGAGACAGGACAGAGACTCAGACAATTCTGTCGCAAGTTTATAAGCGATGATGATTTTTTCAGAGCTGTAGAGATTTCATTGAAAGAAGGAATAAGAAATTTCAAATGTTATTTTATGATAGGACTTCCCGGTGAGACAGAAGCAGATCTGGAAGAAATAGTGTCTTTTGTCAGAAACATGTATGACAGAGGTGACGTGAAATTATATTTGAGTATAAATCAATTTATTCCGAAACCTGCCACAGATCTTGCATCTTTTCCTCCTGTTTCTATGGATGAAATGGAAGAAAAGATAAGATTTTTGAAAGATAAATTTAAAAAATTTAAAAATATCAGATTAAAGTTTGAAAGTCCGAAATGGTCTTTGATACAGGCCTTGCTCGCTTCGGGAGACAGAGGTATGAGCAGAATAATTTTTTTAGTTAGTAAATCTAAGAAGGAGAACTTTCAGAGTTGGAGAAAAGCTTTAGTGGATCAAGATTTTTATGGTCGTAACGCGTAACGCGTAACGGGAGGAAATGTTTTACTGAAGGTGATGTGATATGCAAACCGGTCATCCCGAAACTTCACGCGTCACGCGTCACGCATTACGCGTCACGATTTTATAAAAGGAGGTGTTTACTGGTTTCTTTTTGAGACCAGGAGGCATGGCCCGTGAAAAAATACTTGTTGTAGATGATGAAAGAAATATTGTAGAATTAATGAAATTCAATTTAAAAAAAGAAGGTTACGAAGTAGCTACAGCCTTTGACGGTATGGAAGCTCTCAGGGTTGCCAGAGAGGAGAAACCTGACCTTATAATCCTGGATTTGATGATGCCGGAACTCGGAGGACTTGATGTATGTAAAACCCTGAGAAAAGAGTCTAAAGTTCCGATTATAATTGTGACAGCCAAGGGAGAGGAAATTGACATGATCCTTGGACTGGAACTCGGAGCAGATGATTATGTGACAAAGCCTTTCAGCCCGAAATTGTTAATAACCAAAATCAGAACTGTTCTCAGAAGAACAGGTCAGAAGGCTGATGAACAGGAAGAATTACATTTTGATAATCTTCATATAAATCTGATTAAACATGAAGTCAGGCTGAATGATAAAAAAATCGATTTAAAACCGAAAGAATTTGACCTGTTGAAACTTCTTGCCACCAGTGCAGGCAAGGTGTTTACCAGGGATTTTCTCCTTGAACAGCTCTGGGGCTATGATTATCTGGGTGATACAAGGACTGTTGATGTTCATGTAAGAAGGCTCAGACAAAAAATTGAAGATAAACCCAGCAATCCGAAATATCTGAAAACTGTCCATGGCATAGGTTATAAATTTCAGGGGGAGGAAGGTTAAAATATAAGATTTATGAGCGTTTATACCAGACTTTTAGAATGTGCGGTAGAATGTGGTTTCGATGCCGTAATAGGTTTAAATAAATCAGGGAAAATACAGCTTTTTAATTCTATGGCAGAGCTGGTTTTTTCCGTCAAAAGAGATAAAGTAACAGGAGAAAAATATGATATCCTGGATAATGGGGACTTTGTAGAGTTTTTAGATGAAGTTTTTAAAGGCTCAACCCTGGGAGCAGTTGAGAAAATACTGGAGTTACCTGACAGTAAAGTTTTTTCCGTATTCCTTGTTCCTCTTGTAAAAGGTGATAAGCTGGATGGTTTAATAGTTATTATGAGAGATTTTACTACCCTGAGAAATATTGAGAAAGCAATGGTTCAATTTGTAGGAAATGCTTCTCATGAATTTCGAACACCTCTTACATCTATAAAAGGATTTGTTGAAACCCTTCTGGAAGGTGCCTACAGTGAACCGGAAGTATGCAGGCGTTTTCTTCAGGTCATAAATGATGAAACAAACAGACTGGTTCGCCTTACTGTAAGTTTACTCGATGTGACTTCTTCCATGTGCGGAAATAAAGAGAGAAAAATTAAATATGAGCTTGTTAGCATACTTGATATAATAAATAATACCCTGGAAAAACTCACTCCTTTTGCTCAGAAATATTCTCTTGAGTTTATAGTAAAATGCCCTTCCGATACATCTCTTATTCTCACAGATGTAGATCGTTTGACCCAGGTGTTAATTAATATTATAGATAATGCAATTAAATATACAGGTTTAAAGGGTAAAGGAAAAATTACCATTCACGTTACGGAACATGATGAAACTGTGGCAATTTCTGTTATAGACACTGGCATTGGCATACCGAAAAAAGATATTGATAAAATTTTTCAGAGGTTTTACCGTGTGGACAGAGACCATAATCAGGATGTAGGAGGCACAGGTATAGGTCTTTCTATTGTAAAGGATATACTTTCATCTCTTGGCGGTAATATATCTGTAGAAAGTGAACCGGGACAGGGCAGTACCTTTATCATTACAGTTCCGAAGAATAAATCTCACGAGTAAGATAAACTATAGCTGTTTTATTTCCGTAAAAAATATAAACAGGGACATTCTTTTGAATATCCCTGTTTTGTTATGCCGAAGACCGGAGTCGAACCGGTACGAGCTTACTTAAGGCTCACTGGATCCTGAATCCAGCGTGTCTGCCAATTCCACCACTTCGGC
>CALARM010000047.1 GCA_937888925.1 uncultured Synergistia bacterium
AGAAGTTCAAAGAAATTGCAAATCCAGATGAAAAAATACATTTTTGTATTGAAGGAGTCAAAGGGAATGCCTTAATAGGAACAAATAAGAAGGTTTACTCCATAACAAGCGGTTCATTTAAAGGTACACTTTGCTATTCCTATACTTATGATAATATAGTAGATATTAAAGTAATTCCCCCCTTACATGGGGATAATATTACCTTATCTATAATCCCTCAGAAAAGTGATGATAAGGAATTAAAACAGAGATTATATTTTCAGCCTGAGCAAAATAATTTACTTAAACAGATACTGACAAAAATATCTTCTCTCAGCAAAACCTATACATATATAGAACCTATGAAAGAAATATCTCTTCATCAGAGTTCGACTGAATTTATTGTGCCTATGAAGAATATCCTGGGTAAGTTATATGAGAAACATGTAAAATCTTCTGAAAAAGTATTTATTTGCATTTCTATAGGCGATCATCAGGGCCTTGTATGTACCGGTGACCGTCTTATCATATTTAAAATCACTGAAGATAAAACATCTAAAATAGGTATATTCCCTCTTGAAGAAATCGTCGATGTGGAACATTCCATAGGACTTGTAACAGGGTACCTGCAAATTATTACACCTAAAGTTAATGTCATTAAAAAGAAATTGCGGGAACAGGAACTTATGAATATTGACAATATCATATCTTTTGGCAAAAAGAATTATGGCGAACTTATGGAAGATGTATCGAAAAGATTGGAAGCACTCATTAAAAATGCCAGAAGAAAAAAAGAGCCTTCAAGAGAAATAAAAAATGTATCTGAACAGAGAGAAGAAGAAAAAATTAGAGAAAATAAAAAAAATACTGTGGAGCAGGAAATAGATAAAGTGTCACTTGAATATAAGGAGGAACCGGTCCGGGATATAGAAGAAATTGTCTCTGATACATTACAGGAAGATATGCCTCCATTGGATGAACTGGCACAGAAACTTTCAGAGGAAATAATAGAGGAAATCAAGTCAGATGAACAGTCTTTTTATTATTCCAGAGATATTGTGAAACAGATTTCCCAGGAAGTTGTTAAACATTCTTTCCCTGAGCTTATAGCCAGCCCATTACCTGATACCATTACCGAACTGGTAATGAAATATCTGGCTCAACGTAATTTAAAAAACGTACCGGCCAATGATAATCCGTCAGAAGAAATTGAAGAATTAAATGATTTTGATAATATAGAGATTGCCGAACTGGATTTCGATGAATTTTCCGTAGAATTAGGAGACTCAGGTAAAGATTTTCTGGAGTCCGTTCCTCCTGCCGTGGATAAAATAAAGAGAGAGAGCCCCAGGGATGAAAAGGGAAAGACCTCTGTGAAATCCGTACAGCCCATGCAGGTAAGTACAGATAAAGTAAAGTCATTACCTTCTCTGAAGCCTGCCGGAACTAAAGAGTCTAAACTTAAAGATAGAGGAAAGGTTTCTCCTCAGAAAATTGCAGTTGTAGAAAAAAAACTGGCAAATTTTACTGCACTGAAAAATATTTCCGCTGCCCTTATGATAGATGGTAATGGAGCTATAGTCTGTAAGTCTATCGTAGAAGGTGCTAATTATGATAAACCCTCCAGGGTTGCAAGTGATATTATAAAATTTATTAAGTCTTCTAAAGAGGCTGCAAAAGGAACTTTTATCCCTCAGTGGAAAACAGAATATGAACAGGGCATCGTTTATATAGAAGAAATTAACTTGAATTATCTTCTTATGATTGTAGGGACAGAAAAAAGTAACTTTGCTACTCTCAAGATGTTTATAGAAAAACACAAAGAAGAATTAAAAAAAGAATTGCTATAATATGTTAGAACCGGGAGAAAATTCTTTCACGTTTTCAAAGAAAACTGCTTCTATTTTAAAATCACTGGTTTTATCCTGCATAATTACTTTCTCTATTTTACGTTCATCTTCTATATAAGGAAATAGCTTTAAGGCTCTATCAGTACCACGAACTGGTATTATTTCGAAGAGATAACCATCAGGCATAGGTGGAAGTTCTTCATAAAATTCCCTGTTTTTTTCAAGATCTATTTCTTCATAAATATGTCCGTCCAGAGTTTTTATAGCAAATTTAAACCGGTTAAAATCTACGGGATTGGTTGAATTATTGCCTGCGTCTATTTGAAAACAGGACATAGAGAGATTATTAAAATAATCAAAAGACGGAGTGGCTATAGAGAAATTAAATATATCATTTTTATAAAATCCATAATGAAAATAAGGGATTAAAGAGCCTTTCTTCTGAATCCTGTGCAGAGCGGCTATATGGGAGGCAATTGTTTTATCACCTGTCAGTTCGTAGTATTCAGTATATAACCTTATAGCTACAACAACAGCTTTATACTGCTCAAAACTATCTCTATCTGTAAAAAAATTCTCCAGTGATTTTAAGTGTTTTATATAAGCAAATCCACCTGATACGGAACTTACAGGGTCCTGTGAAAGGTTGTAATAGAAATTTATGTAATTATCAGATTTTATTACCAGTTCTTTTTTATCATTTATATCACTGTATTTAACAAACGTATCTTCCAGTTTTCTTGCTTCAGCGAGTAATTGCATTTTATACTCACTGTCATAAGTCTGTGAACAGGCAATACGACAGAATATGAATAAAAAGAATAATACAGGAGATAAAATTTTCATATAATAAACCTCGAAAATATAGTAAATTTAATATTTAGTCAGAGGATCGAGTTTGAGTAATTTTTCATCTATATCAAAGAACGGCACCCTTATAGTCTGGGTTATAAAATTGGTTATATAACCATTTGTTTTCTGCGGGTCAGGTATACCTCTGAGTTTATCTATTTCAAATTTTAAATCAGACGATCTTTTATTAAGCATTTTTATTTCTTCGAAACGGTTTAATAAATATTCTCTCAGCTTATTATATTCATCTGCAAGCTGTAAGATTTTTTCCGTAGCTTCTGTGTATTCAGAACTTTTTCCTTCAACTTCTGCCACCTGAGCTGCATCAAGATTCTGTCTTTTCTGTGCTGCTACTGCTTCCTGAAGCTGTTTTCTGAAGCTCAGAATTGTTTCTAATTCCTTATTTTCTTTTTTTATTTCTTCCGTATTATCTTTCAATTTCTGACCGAGCTGTTTGACCTGTTCCTGAACGGCAGTTCTCATTGAACCGTCTCTCGCCATGTCTGCTTCTATCCTTAAAAGACCGAGCCTTGCTTCCAGGGTTTTTCTGTCTTCCTGTAATTTCTGTAAATTAGTCCTTACAGACATTTCTTTTTCCCCGATAGATTTCAACTTTTTCTCTGCAGCAAGTATTTGCTGGGCTATAGTTTGTTCAGAATCCATAAAAAATCTCCTTTATAATATATAATTTATATAAAATCAATTATATCACGGGGTCTATCTATAATCAACAGGCTTTTCCCTGGAAAAGTTTCCAGATTATAAAATACGTCTGAATTATAACTTTGATAAATTTATCAATTTATCAATAATTCCTTTTGATAACTTATTAATCTGTGTTTCATGTTTTTTTAGTATAGTTTTAATAGCTTCGTGAGATAATTTTTTCACCAGCTCGTTCTCTGTTTCTTTATAAACTTCAGCCAGAGGAAGAATACATTCTTCTTTACCTGTTTTTCCCAGAGCCTGTATGGCACATATTTTAAGTTCCATATCATCTTCTTTAAGTATGTTTAAAAGATGTTCTGTAGCTTTTTCATCACCGAGAATGCCCAGGAATTCAATAGCCTGATCCCTGCACAGAGAGGTTTTGTCATTGAGAATCTCTATTAACGGTTCTACGGAACTGCAAGGATCAATCTGGATCAGTGCTTCTATCGTACTCCTCATTAATAATATATCATCTTCTTTAATGGCATCAATCAGATATTTCACTGCTTCTCTGCTTCCTATCCTGGCGAGAGCATCTATTGCGCCTAACCGAATAAAATAGAAAAAAGGACTGTCATCTTTCAACAGCATGGCTATATCATCTATAGCCTTTATATCTTCTATTTCTCCGAGAGATATAAGAGCAGACATAATTACTCTTATATCCTGATCTTTTAATCTTTCTATGAGATAGGGTAAAGCTCCGTATTCTTTACGTTCACCAAGTAAATCGGCAGAAAATTTTCTTATTAAGGGATCACTGTCATTGAGGGATTTAATCAGCAAAGGTAACACATTTTTATTATTTGATTGTCTGAGTTGTAAATAAGCCTGTTCTCGTGTTTTCTCATCGGGGCTGACAAGCAATTTTATCAAAGAAATAATTTTTTCTTCCTGTTTCATAATTATTCTGACTTCTCTTTTATAATATTATGAAATTATATCACAGTAAATATAAGAATACAATGTGATTACATTTAAAAATAAAAGGATTATGCCGATAAATAAGTGATAAGTATTTTTTTTGAGTCCTTAATCTGTTATAATATTTCATGAAATAATTATCTCGACTTTGTTATATTTAATAAAAAAGCAATTAGCTGTTATTAGGTAGCTATTAGTTTCTACTTAATAATAAAGCTAACAGCTAATAGCTAATACCTTTTTTATAAAATCAATTAATTTGACAATGTCAGGTTATATAAGGAGATGTTTTATTGAAAAAGAGTATATTTTTAATTGTTTTTCTACTGATGACAACTGCCATGTCTTTATCAGGTGAAACTATAGATCAGCTTATCAGTAATTTAGGCTCTCCCGATGATACTATGAGCCAGTATGCAGTGTGGAGACTGATTGATATAGGTTCACAGGCAGTAGAGCCTCTTATAAAGGCCCTTGACAGTGATAATAAAGATTTAAGATTGAGGTCCGCTATGGTACTCGGAATGGTCGGAGACAGAAAAGCCTTTCAGCCTCTCGTAAACCTGCTGGGCGATCAGGATAAAGATCTTCAGGCTTCAGCAATTACTGCCCTGTCGAATTTTAAAGATAGTGCAGATATACTCCTTCCATATCTTTCTAATAGTGATGACGTGATCAGAATGAATACTATTGTAGGGCTTTATAATACTGGAAACTCTGCTGTAATGGATAAATTAAAACCGAAACTTATAGATTTTATTCAAAACGATAGCAGTGCAGATGTCCGATATTATTCAGTTAAAATACTTGGAAGTTTTAAAGATAGAAATACAATCTCATTTATAAGAAATGCTCTGAGAGATGAAGCCGGAAGAGTACGTCTGGGGGCTGCAGAATCCCTTGTCGGCCTGGCAGATAATTCCTGTATAAAGCCTCTTATAAATGTTCTGGATGACGAACGAGCTATGGTACGTCATCAGGCTATACTTATACTTACTTCTTTTGGCGACAGTGCACTCATGGATCTGACAGAAGCCTTGCACGATAGTTCTTGTTCAGATACAAAAAAAGCTCAAATAGCTCTTGTTCTTGGTAAGATAAAAAATGCCAGATCATATGAATTGCTTCTTGAATCCTTAAGTATTACTAACGGAGACATAAGACACAATGTTTTCTGGGCTTTGAGTCACAGTGGAGATAAAGAGGTAGAAGTTCTACTTATGGAAGCTCTTTTTCATGACGACCCTTCTATAAGGTTAAGTGCCGGCAATGCCCTCTCTAATATTAATCATGCCCTTCCTATCGATTATATGCTGAAAGCCCTTTACTGCGAC
>CALARM010000048.1 GCA_937888925.1 uncultured Synergistia bacterium
GGAGATACTTTGGAATATTCCTGAAAATCAGGATTACCCATTGCAGCAATTACATTCGGGTTATTCATATTTATATTCTTCGGCGGCTGAAATGTTTGCTGAGCGGCAAAAGGATTTACAGTTGCACCTTCAACAGCGGCTTCAGCACTTTTTCCGTCAAGGCCGGCCAGCTGACTGCTTATCTGATCGTTGCCGTCATAGACTTTTCCGTCAGGGCCAAGTATACTCTGTTTATTGGGATTATAAGGCTTACCATCAGGTCCCAGTAACTGAAATTGCCCTTTATTGAGTTCAGAGCCGGAACCAAGACTTACGAGATCATTTTGTTCTGTATTAAGTTCTGAATCACTTTTTCTGGCCTGTCTATCAAAACCAACTGTCCTTGCGTTCAATTCAGCTTTCTGCTGGAACTGATTTATTCCTGTTGGTATCATGTTTCTTCCTCCTCTTGATTGAGAGATTAAATATTATCTATTATGTATAAGTATAGCATAAATAATATTTTTAAAAAGAGTCTCTTTGTTAAAATTTTGTTAACTTTTTAACTTTTTCTCTATGAGGTTTATATAAACTCAAGAGGTTAAGCTTCTGCATTCAAGCCAGCCGGTCTTTCTCCTTCTTCAGACTCTTTTTGAAAGACAGAATAATCGGATCTCTTTACTTCTATACCTGCCTGCTTTAAATCATAATATATTTTTTCATTGTTTTCAAACATAGTGAGCATGACACCATCTCTTACGGCGGTGATAACCACTTCAAAGACTTCAAGAAGTAATCTTGTAATATCCTCTTCTTCCCAGTTAATTTTTTCTTTGCTATAATTCCATACTTCCAGATACATGCGATTAAAAATAGTCATCATTTCTTCTGGAGTTAAACCGATATGAACATCCAAACCTTCCATTGCAATCTGGTCTAAAAATTCTTTTTCAAAGACCAGATACTCACCTGCCTTTCATTAATGATATAATAAAATTCATTCAGTCGCTGTCGTTAAAAAGAAAACAACCTGTTATTCGGTATAATCTCATTTTATTATCCTTCTCATGCTTCTCCAATAACTCCGCCTTTGGTCTCTACAGATTCAAGTACTACCCGTAACATATCTTCCGTTTCATCCAGAAGATATGATGTTTCTTTTAAAATGTCAAAAGAATTTAAAATTAAATCAATATTTTCTTTTTCCTCTATAAATTCAATATAATTATCTATTGCAGAAAGACATTTTGTCATAACCTTTACCATATTCTCATCAATAGGTCTGGTAATACTTGCTACATTCTCAGGAAGCTCTTCATCATAGACCTTTTTCTGTTCTTCTATCATTTCAATATCTTTATTCAGAAGTTCATGATACTGGGTGTATAAATCATCTTTTTTATCTTCTTCCAGATCAGTTTTTTCATAAAGATCCTTCAATCTTTCTCCTACTCTTTTCAGATGCTGTATTATTCCTATTCTTTTTATTTCGTTTTCCCGTGATTCCGTCATATGTTTAGAAGGATCTGCTTTCTCTTTTGATACTTCTTCAGATTGAGAGTTTATTTCTTTAGATGACACAACTTGCCCTCTCCTTTCCCGGATAAAATTATCCCCCTTAAGATAATAATAGGTTCTATAAAATACTAAAAAGTCCTTCCCTGCAGCTAAAAAAGTTGTAATTAAGAAGTAAAGAGTGAAGAGTGAAGAGTGAAGAGTGAATCTACGGGTCGTAAAAAAACACTATCAAAAAACTTGCCTCATATATAGAAATATAATATAATGTAACATATATTTTACATACAATATATTTTACAATCAAAATTATTAAAAAATCCTCAAAGAGCAGGGGGACCTTTATGTTACAGGATTTAGTGGAAGAAATTTTAAATGAAGTTCTCGGAGAAGATGAAAAAAAAGATAAAGAAGCTGTAAAAGAAGCTGTAAAAGAAGCTGTAGAAGAAATATACGGAGAAGAAGAATTTACAGAAGCTGAAATATATAACAGTGTTGACGAATATTTCAAAAAACTCGAAAAAACCACAGGAAAATCAGAGGAAAAGAAAGAGGAAGTCACTTCAGGGAATAAAAATGGTACAGGTATTAAAGTAGTAATGTCCGAACTGGAAGAAGAACTGGATGATATTATATCTGATGAGGAAATAGAAAATATTTTGACACCTGATACGTACGAAGAAGAAAACTGGGAAAATGAAGATATTAATTTTGAACTGGATGATGAAATAGAGCTTATAGAGCTTTCAGATAATACGTCAGGAAAAAGAGAACCTGTAGAGATTGAACATGAAGAGGAAATAGAGCAGGAAATAGAACAGGAAACGGAAGAGGAAGAAGAGATATTACAGGCACCGGTTGAAAAGAAAGAGAAAATAGAAACTCCTCAGGAGGGGCGAAGTTTTTATCAGTATATATCATTATTAAGAGAAAACATGCTATCTCTCTGGGAAGAAGACAGAGAAGATATGGAAGAACAGTTTTATAAAAATAAAACAGTACTGGAAGAAATAGTGAAAACTATAAAAACAGATGAGGCAGAACATAAACAGATTGCTGAAAAAATACAGGATAGAGAAATAAAATCTTTAAATCAGGATTTTTTGAAAATGTTGAATTTCTTCCAGAACAGTGTAGAAGAAATTATTAAATTTATGGATACGGAAGATCCTACCTATTCCTTTTCCAGTAAAAAAAATGCCATTTCTGGTAATGAATTGATGATGTCTATAGGAGAAAAACTTAAAAATATGTAGAGACGAAAACGTCTCTACATATTTTTTACCCCATAGGCAATGTAACAAGTCCTACGGAATTTACATTTACCTTCGGAGCTATTTCATTATAAGAAAGAACCACTAAATTCGGGAAAGGTCTTTCTGTAAGTCTCCTTAAATAGAGTCTTACCTGAGGAGAACATAATACTATAGGCTGCATACCTTTATCCATAAGAGATTGTATCTGTTCTCCAAGGGCAGTAAGTATTACCTGTCCTGTATTCGGATCAAGTGTGAGGAAGGAACCGAATTCAGTACGCTGTACCGCTCCTGCTATAATATTTTCAAGTTCCGGATCCAGTGTTATAACAGTTACAGTACCTTCATTATTCTGGTATTCTCTGCATATAACACGACACATAGACTGACGGACATATTCTGTTAACATATCTGTATCTTTTGTAATATGGGCATAATCTCCAAGGGTTTCAAGAACTGTTACGAGATCCCTTATGGATATCTTTTCTTTAACAAGGTTTTGAAGTACCTTTTGAATTTCACCAAGTGTAAATAAATCGGGATAAACTTCTTTCACTACTGCAGGATGACTCTTTTTAACTGTTTCCAGTAGAGCTGCCACTTCCTGACGTCCTAAGAGTTCACCTCCGTGGGTGCGTATGACTTCTGTAATCTGTGTTGCCATAACACTGACAGGGTCAAAAATCATACATCCCACACGTTCTGCCTCACCGCGCTGATCTGCTGTAATCCATACTGCAGGCATACCATAGGTAGGATCGAAACATCTGGGGCCTTTAAGAGATTTTAAATGGTTTTCAGGGCCTATGGCAAGAAATTTATTTATTATAACTTCCCCTGCGGCTACTTCTATATCTTTGATTTTTACCACATATCCGTTTGGCTTTAACTGTAAATTATCCCTGAAACGAACGCCGGGAACCACAATACCCATTTCAAGAGCTATATGTCTTCTTATGGAAGTAACACGGTCAAGCAGTTTTGCACCCTGGTTGGGGTCTACAAGTGCCAGAAGACCGCGTCCCACTTCAAGAGAGATAGGATCAACAGCCATTAACTGTACAACATTCTCAGGTTTTTTCTTGACTTCTTCATCCTCTGCCTTTGTCTCTGCTATCTGCTGTTCTGCCGCCTGTTCGGGAGTAGCAGGCGCGCCGCCTGCTGCTGCGTCAGGAGTGCTTATATCTATTTCTCCCTGATGTTTGCTCAAAATCCAGCCCACTACAATAGCTGAAGCACCTAAAAGCAAAAAAGGCACCGGCGGTAAAGGAAGAATGCCTGTAATACCCAGGACAAAGAAGACCAGCATAAATCCGCCTGCTACAAGAAGAGCTTTGGGCTGGGCAGTAACCTGTTTGAATACATCTGCACCCAGGTTTGCATCTGATGCGGCACGGGATACAACCATAC
>CALARM010000049.1 GCA_937888925.1 uncultured Synergistia bacterium
ATTCCATTATCAGATTTTCTTCTGTCAGATCTGAATTTATAACAACTATAACATCAGATCTTTCAAGAACATCAGTAGTGGCAGTAGAAGTAGTAATGCCGAAAGAATAATCAAGACTGTCCTGTTCAATACCGTTTAACATACCTGTAAAAGTGTGGACATTATTTGTTCTGAGTCCGACTCTTGCGAATTTCTGCAGTAAATATAATTCTTCATTGGACATTTTGGGAGAACCGAATATAGCCACTGATTCAGGGCCATATGTGTCGATTATATGTTTTATTTTCCCTGCCGTTATATTCAGAGCTTCATCCCAGTTTGATTCTGACAGAGTTCCATTATGTCTGACCATCGGTTTCACGAGTCTTCCTTTATCGAGGAGATAACGATAACCAAATCTCCCTCTCGCACACAGGTAACCTCTGTTATGTGTAGTATCTTCTCCGTTTTCTACAGAAAAAATATCTTCTGTGACTACATTAAAGGTCAGATTACATCCGGCGGAACAAAAGCTGCATATGGAAGGTACTTTTTCTGTGACCCATGGGCCGGGTTTTTTGAGTAAACTTTTTTCTGTAATTGCTCCCGTAGGACAGGCAGATATGCAGTTACCGCAGTTTATACATCCTGTTTCAAGC
This sequence comes from uncultured Synergistia bacterium, assembly GCA_937888925.1. The sequence continues at coordinate 639 of CALARM010000049.1, forward strand.
AATTCTTTCTCCATGGCAGGTTTTACTACGGATTTAAATCCTCGGTATACAAAGCCCAGGGCTGACACATTAAGGATCTGTGCACAGGTCCTCACACATCGTCCGCAGGAAATACATTTATTCGGATCAAGAGTTATAAAGGGATGACGGCCATCTACTTTATATTTTCTTACTTCTCCTATAAATTTTGATATGTCTATGTTGTATTCTGTAGCATATTGTTTCAGTTTACAATCAAAAAGAGCAGAACATCCGCATGTCAGACATCTGGACGCTTCAAGTTCTGCCTGTTCCGGCCTGTAACCCAGCTCAACTTCTTCAAAGGTTTTAATCCTTTTCTCAGGAGGCAGTTCAGGCATAATTTCTCTTTTAATTTTTTCATAATCTGTAAATTCACTTTCTGAGATGTCGCCAAATACATCCTTAGAGCTAAAAAATTCCTTTTTCACAGGTGTAACTTTGCCGGTTTTTAAAAATTCATCTATCGATTCTGCAGCTATGTGACCATGTGCTATGGCATCAATCGCCACAGCAGGCCCTGTAGCCACATCGCCTCCGGCGAATACGCCAGGTATTGATGTTTCGAAACTGTTCATGTCGATAGATATGGTATTCCATTTTGTAATTTTCAGTTTCTCATCTTTTTCAAGACCGTCAAGTTCTACCTGCTGCCCTATGGCAGATATTACAAAATCACAGTTGAGAACATATTCAGAACCGCTTACTGGAACAGGTCTCCGTCTTCCGCTTGCGTCAGGTTCGCCAAGGCCCATTTTTATACATTCAATTCCTTTAAGTCTTCCCTCTTCCTTTACAAGCTTTACGGGAGCAGAAAGGAATATTATTTCTACTCCTTCATGAAGTGCTGCTTCTATTTCCATATTATTGGCAGGCATTTCCTGTCTTGTTCTTCTATAAAGTATGATAACTTTTTTTGCACCATATCTCAGAGCTGTTCTTGCTGCGTCAATGGCAGTGTTTCCGCCTCCTACCACTACTACTGTGCCGTAAATGGAAACTTTACCGGGGAATTGAGAATTATATAGAAAATCTATACCTGAAATTACTTCTTTTGTACTATCCTCTTCAGGGACTCTCATCTTATTGGCGCCCTGTGCTCCCAGGGCAAGATATATCGAGTTAAAACCGTCTTTAAAGAGACTGTCTATAGTAAAATCCTTACCTATAGATGTTCCCGTTTTTATTTTTGCCCCTAAATCTGTAATCCATTTAATTTCTCTTGCAAGTACTTCTTTCGGAAGTCTGTATTCAGGAATACCCCACAGTAACATACCGCCCAGTCTCTCATGCTTTTCAAATATTGTTACATCATAGCCTTTCAAAATAAGATAATAGGCACAGGTCAGTCCCGAAGGTCCTCCTCCTACTATGGCAACTTTTTTACCATTTTTTTCAGGTAATTCAGGTGTCCATGGGTCTTCCATATCTATATCGGAAGCGTATCTCTTAAGATAATCAATTCCCAGTGGCTCATCGACTTTATTTCGTCTGCATGATACTTCACATTCCCTGACACATACACGGCCGCACACGAGAGGTAAGGGGTTATTTTGTTTGATGAGTCTTACTGCTTCTCTGTATTTTCCCATAGACATAAGTCCTATATAACCCTGTATATCAACACCTGCAGGACAGGTATTTTTACATGGCCCTATACAATCGGCATAATGATTGGACAGGAGAAATTCCAGCGCCATTTTTCTAGAATCTCTTATTCTCTCATTATTTGTATGTATAACCATTCCGTTACTTACGGGATTACAGCATGACGGAACAAGTTTGTTAAGTCCTTCTACCTCTACGACACAGAGGTAACATGAGCCATAGGGAGGGAGTTTGGGGTCATAACACAGATGAGGTATGTCATCAATATTATGTTCCCTTGCAACCTCCAGAATAGTTTTATTATTTTCCGTAATTATTTCCTGACCGTTTATAGTAATTTTTACTGTGTTCATTATGAGAACCTCCGAAATCTATTTTAAAAGCTTAAATATAAATCTTAAAGACTGTCTGAATAGATCATTGTTTAAGAACTGCATCAAACTTACATGTATCGAAACATTTTCCGCATTTAATGCACCTGTTCTCGTCAAGCATATGGGCTTTCTTCTTTTCTCCTGTAATTGCATTTACAGGACAGACTCTGGAACAGGCAGTGCAGCCTGTACATTTCTCAGGAATAATAGTAAATCTCAGGAGGGCAGAACAACTGGCTGCAGGACATTTCTTATCATGTATATGTGCTTCATATTCTTCTCTGAAATATTTGATTGTTGTAAGTACAGGGTTGGGAGCAGTCTGCCCGAGGCCGCAGAGAGTATTATCTTTTATTTTCTGCCCGAGATCCAGAAGTGTTTCTATATCTCCTTCTTTACCTTTTCCCTCTGTTATCCTCTCCAGAATTTCAAGCATTCTCTTCGTTCCTATGCGACAGAAAGTACATTTACCGCATGATTCATTCTGTGTAAAATTGAGGAAAAACCTTGCCACATCGACCATACATGTAGTTTCATCCATTACAACAAGACCGCCTGAACCCATAATTGCTCCTGTTTTATTTATCTGCTGATAATCAATCTGAAGTTCTTCCATAGAGGCAGGGATACAACCTCCTGAAGGTCCTCCCATCTGAACGGCTTTAAATTTTTTATTTTCTTTGATGCCGCCGCCAATTTCATGAACTATTTCTTTTATTGTTATACCCATAGGAACTTCCACAAGTCCTCCCCTGACAATCTTGCCTGCCAGAGCAAAAACCTTGGAACCTTTACTGTTGTCTGTCCCCATGGAAGCAAAGGCATCTGCACCGTTCAGTATTATCCAGGGTATATTGGCAAAGGTTTCTACATTATTTATATTTGTAGGTTTTCCCCAGAGACCTTTATTGGCCGGGAAAGGAGGTCTGAATCTCGGCGTGCCCCGTCTTCCTTCAATAGATGCAATAAGGGCAGTTTCTTCTCCGCAGACAAAGGCTCCTGCTCCTTCTTTTATTTTTAT
>CALARM010000050.1 GCA_937888925.1 uncultured Synergistia bacterium
TATCTTACACCTGAAATGAAACAGATGTTTGTAGATTATATATGGCAGTATTTCAATGAAGATATAAAAACTGAGATTATGGCAGGTAATACGCAGAAGATTCAGGTAATAATGGCAGAACAGTCAAAAAATTCTATAGTGCCTCCTCAGTGGAGCACACTTGATGCTGAAAAGCAGCAGAAGCTTATAGTGCTTATGAAACTGGATCCGACTCTCTGGAATTTCCTCCCCGTAGAAATGAAGCAGGGTTTTATTAATACTATCTGGAAGTTTATTCCCCCTCAGAAACAGAAGGAAATAATGGATGAAGTGGACTGAAATCAGTTATCAGTGACCAGTTCCCAGTGACCAGTCAGGTTACTCTTACTGGTCACTGATAACTGGTCACTGTTCACTGTTTTAAATCCACATAATGAAATTCATGGAATAGGGATTGCAGAGATCTACATGATGGGGGAGCATGCGAAGCACAAACCCGTGTCGTCCGCTGCTCATACATGGTATATATCCTGTAAACAGGTAAGTTCCAGATGAAACTTCTTTTACATTGTTCATAGGGATGGCTATACCCGATGCAATCTGTGCTTTTATATCAAGGGGGCCGTAATATATATCCAGCTGTATATCCTTCGGTTTCAGACCTCCCATATATATTTTTGCCTCAACAGTAAGTTCGTGACCTACTTTCAGGTCGGTAGAAGAGGTGGAGTTTACATATTCCACTTTTATCTCATGCCAGTGTTCTCTTATACGTGTTTTCCAGGCTGAAAGGGCTCTGGCTCTGGTATAATTATCTTCTCTCAGACGGGAAGCAAGCTCTGACGAAGGGAAATAAAATCTTGTCGCATATTCCGAAACCATACGGTTTGTATTGAACCTTGGCACAAGTTTTCTCATGGAATTTTTCATCATATTTATCCATTTGTTAGGAAGACCGCTTCTGCCTCTCTCATAAAACATGGGAATGACTTCTCCTTCGAGAAGATCATAAAGAGCGCTTGCCTCTATTTCATCCTGGTAATTATGATCATCATAGCTTTCCCCGCATCCTATAGCCCAGCCTACGTCTCTTTCATATCCTTCACACCACCATCCGTCCAGGGTGCTTACGTTGATACATCCGTTCAGAGCTGCTTTCATACCGCTCGTACCGCTGGCTTCCAGAGGACGACGGGGATTATTCAGCCATACATCACAGCCTGTTACCATGTAATGAGCCACTTCTATATCGTAATCTTCTATGAATACGAGATGATTTCTGAATGGTTCATGACGTATTTGATGAATAATCTGCTGAATGAATTTTTTCCCTGCCGTATCCTGGGGGTGGGCTTTACCTGCAATGATTATTTGAACAGGTCTGTCTTTAGTTGTAAGGATTTTTTCAATTCTTGCGAGATCCTTTAAAATGAGTGTTGCTCTTTTATATGTGGCAAATCTTCTTGCAAAACCTATTGTAAGAGCTTCCGGGTTAAGAACTTCTTCTGCCTGTTCTATTTCAAGTCTTGATGCTCCTCTTCTTTCCAGTTGCTGTTTCAATCTTTTTCTTGCGAATGCCACAAGACGTTCTCTTCTTCTTTCATGGGTGCGCCATAGTTCTTCTCCGGGAATTGTATCTCCTCTATCCCATATTTCCTGATCTATAGGCTCTGTTCTCCACCGGGGGCCTATATAACGGTCAAGAAGTCCTGCCATATCACGGGAAATCCAGGAAGGATTATGAATACCATTGGTAAGGGAACCTATTGGTATGTCATTTTCAGGCACATCTGGATACATTGACTGCCACATACGGCGGGATACCTGTCCATGTAATTCGCTTACACCGTTTGTGCGGCCTGAGAGGGTAAGAGCCAGAACTGCCATATTAAAAGGCTCTTCACGATTTCCTGCATCTTTTCTGCCAAGACCGAGGAAATCATCTCTTGAAATCTTGAGTTTAGGATAAAATTGTCCGAAATATTTATCCATAAGTTCTATGGAAAATATATCTATGCCGGCCGGCACAGGTGTATGGGTCGTAAAGATATTGCTTACCATCGTGGCTTCGTAGGCTTCCAGGAAGGTAAGTCCTTTTTCTTCTATTAATATCCTTATCCTTTCCAGACACAGAAAAGCAGAATGTCCTTCGTTTATATGAAATACATCGGGATTTATCCCCATGGCTTTCAGTGCTCTTACTCCTCCTATACCGAGTAA
>CALARM010000051.1 GCA_937888925.1 uncultured Synergistia bacterium
GATATCCACTCGTGACTGGAGTTCAGACGTGTGCTCTTCCGATCTGATTTTCCTGGTTTTCCAGGATTCTTTTCATTCTGTTTTTATATTTAACCTTATCTGACTGAGCGCGAAGAGCGTGAACTGCAGGGCCTTTACTGGTATTTAACATTCTTATATGTACATGAGTTTCATCTGTATTAAGTGCCATTTCTCCTCCAAGAGCATCTACTTCTCTTGCAAGGTTTGCTTTTGCAGGTCCTCCTATACTTGGATTACATGGCATAAGCGCCAGGGTATCAAGATTTATTGTAAGTAAAAGAGTCTGGCAACCTGTTCTGGCAGAAGCAAGTGCAGCTTCACATCCTGCATGGCCTCCTCCTATAACTATGACATCATATTTTTTGACATAGGGAATCATATGAATCGACCTCTTTAAAAAGTGAGTAGTGACCCGGTGAGTGGCTACAAGGTAATAATTGCCAGTCATATGTAACGCGTCACGCGTTACGCGTCACGCGTTACGATTTACAGGTTATCTTAATATTAAAAATTTAATCAACCTTAAATTTACTCGCTATTTCTTTGACAAAACCGCTTTCTACAAATTTCATAGCCATTTTTATGGCATTTTTAATCGCTTTTGCCCTGGCCCGTCCATGGGTGATTATACAGACGCCATTGATACCAATCAGAGGAGCTCCGCCATGTTCGGAAAAATCGAGTATCTTCTTTGCGTTACTCATTATTGTCTTAAATTCATCTGAAAAGTTACCATCAGGCCATATTTTAATTGCTTCCTGTTTTATGAGAGCCACAATAAAATTGGCTGCACCTTCACCTGTTTTAAGCACCATGTTGCCGGTAAAACCGTCACATACGACTACATTGGCTTTATTGAATAAAAGTTCTGTTCCTTCGACGTTTCCTATAAAATTAAGATCTGAATTGGAAAGTAATTTATATGTTTCAAGGGTAAGTTCATTGCCCTTTGTGGATTCTTCTCCAATATTAAGAAGCCCTATCTTCGGGTTTTCTATCTTATAAACAGACCTGGCAAGTGCGTCTCCCATAAGAGCAAATTCAACTAAAAAACCCGGTTTGCAATCTTTATTTGCTCCTGCATCCAGCATAATAACTGTACCATAAATTCCCGGCCAGAGTGTAGCTATAGCCGGTCTTTCCACACCGGGGATACGGCCTGTCTTAAAGAGACATGCTGCCATAGCGGCTCCTGTATTGCCTGCCGCCACTACACCGTCAGCTTCTCCTTCGCCTACTAACTGTGCAGCTATTACTATAGATGCATCTTTTTTCTTCCTTATACTTTTAGACGGAGACTCATCCATACCTATTACTTCAGAGGCATGGCGAATATGGACAAGGGGACTCTGAGGAGTTCCTTCCATACATTTCTTTATTTCTGTCTCGTCTCCTACTAAAATTACCTCTACTCCATATTCAATAGCTGCTTCTATACCACCGAGAACTATTTCCTTTGGAGCAAAATCTCCTCCCATTGCATCAATGGCTATTCTCATGCTTAAATCACCTTTTTATAAAATATCGTGACCCGTCACGCGTCATGCGTGACTATGAAACTAACTATAAATTTTAAAATCAGGTTTTCTAATTCTCCATTTATCAATTTGAATCCTTCATAGAGGATAAATATCTTTTAACAGTGAGCAGTGAGCAGTGACCAGTGACCAGTGACCAGTGACCAGTTAACAGATCACTCTTCACCCTTCACTCTTTACCCTTCACTTTCTTAATCTGCATCTTTAAATCAACAAGTCTGGTCTGACAGTCCTCTATTAGTTTATAATTTTCATCTATGTTTTTCTTGAAATCAATATAAATATGTTCAGATATGAGTGCTCTGCTTTTTTTTATATAGATATCGAGTATCTTTCCCATTTCTGTATGTATGGCTTCATATTCTACAGGTGGTTTCAGAGAATTCAGAGAATTCCTTAAATTTCGGAATTTTCCTTCTACGCCCGATGATTTAACGTTAATCTGAGCAATCTTTGTCTGTTCAAGATCGGATTTTTCCAGTTCCTGATTGAGTGAAAATAGTTCTTTACCTGTAAATTCACAGTTCGTGATTATATTTTCAACACCTGATATATAATTTTTCTCAGGATTTGCCGATTTATAAATAAAAAAACCTGCTATAAGTAAGAGAAGAATAAATATTACAGGTATAATGAAATTTGATCCTTTCACCGGTTTGAGTTTTACCTCTGCCACCCTGTCTCCGTCCCATTTTATCTCATAACCAAGCCTCTGAAGTCCTTCAAGAGCAACTCTTTCCACTCTTGGATCCTGCTCTGTAAGCATTCGGGCCATAGCATTTATACAGTCTTTTGTTCCCAGTTCTTCCAGGGCTTTTAATGCCTTTATTTTTACTTCAGGTACATTATCGTCAAGGGTTTTTATAAGTGCTTCCTGTGCTTTATGTCCTTTCAGTCTTCCTATTGTTTCCGCTGCTGCCCCTCTTATTTCAGGTGATTTATCTTTAAGCAGGGAACCCATCAGGGCATCTACGACATCCCTGTCCTGAAGCTCTGCAAGAGCTTCTATCGCCTCAAGGCGACAGTCCAGATCTTCATCTTTCATGGCAATTTCCAGTATGGGAACAACTACTCTTAAATCCTTTGTAGTTCCCAGGGTTTTTATAACACCTTTTTTGTTCTTCCC
>CALARM010000052.1 GCA_937888925.1 uncultured Synergistia bacterium
TTATAGGCTTTTACGCCCCTCACCCTAAATCCCTCTCCCGATTGGAGAGGGACTTTAAATATATTAACTTTTTTCCTCTCTCCTTCTCCTGAGAGAAAATGGTCCGACAGATGAGGGGTTGTAAGGTTTTCCTCAACCATCATTGCCTTAAGTTGACACCTGTGCGCTTTCGGGGGGATGAGAGACAACTAATGCGTAAGTCCTGTTTAAACAGGAGTTACGCAAAAAACAAGGAGAAACCAGTCATTGCGAGCGAAGCGAAGCAATCCCACCGGTATATCGAAAACTGTTGGGATTGCTTCGTCGTTACGCTCCTCGCAATGACAAAACGCGTAAGTTCTGTTTAAATATTCTTTTTACCGACATGCAAAAGCTTGAGTCCTTCAAACCATAAGATACTTGTTATTCCCGCCGTAATACAGATTAACAGATCACTGGTATGCAAGAAACTGAATTTAAACAATCCTCTGATTACAGGTATATAGAGAACCAGTGAAAGGAAAAAAACCGCTCCGCCTATTACCCACCACAGTGCCCTGTTCGGGGTACGTAACGTAGCAAAAATAGTCCGTGACCATGAGCGGTTTGTAAGTATTAATCCGAGATTTGCAATAATCAGTGTGGTAAAACTTAATGCCCTGGCTTCTTCCGGACTTTCCATGCGATAGACAAAGAAATAAACAAAGATGCCAAGAACTATAAGGAGTACACTTATCCCCTGTAAAATACTCATTCCTATGGTCTTTATACCTAAAAGAGGTTCTTTCGGATTTCTGGGAGGTCTTTTCATTACATCTGCTTCTTCCGGTTCTGCTTCAAATACGGTAGAGCAGGAAGGATCTATAATCAGTTCCAGAAATACTATATGTACAGGCAGAAGCACAAGAGGCCATTTAAAAAGTACCGGTATCAGAGACATACCTGCAATCGGCACATGGATGGCAAAAATATAGGCAATAGCTTTTTTTATATTATCAAAGATTCTTCGCCCCATTTTTATGGCCTGAACAATTGATGAAAAATCATCATCAACAAGCACAAGTGAAGCAGATTCTCTGGCCACATCCGTACCGCGTCCGCCCATGGCAATTCCTATATGGGCGGATTTCAGAGCAGGTGCATCATTTACTCCGTCTCCCGTCATGGCAACTATTTCATTATTTGCCTTGAAAGCATTAACCAGCATGAGCTTCTGTTCAGGAACAACCCTGGCAAATATATTTGTATCTTTTATTTTCTCTCTTAGTTCTGTTTCACTCATAGATTCCAGTTCGGGGCCTGTAATAAATTTATCGGTCTGATTTAATCCTATCTGTCTGGCTATGTTCTGTGCAGTTCCCGGATAATCTCCTGTAATCATTACAACCCTTACCCCTGCGCTGTAACATTCCCTGATAGCGGCAGGAACTGTCGGACGGACCGGGTCGGCAAGACCGATTAAACCAAGGAATTCAAATTTGAAATCATGCTGTTCTCCGGGAAGATTCTTTTCACTGAAAGGTGCTTTCGCAACACCGAGAACACGGAGTCCGTCATTTGACATGGCAGTTATACTCAACGATAATTCTTCAAGTTGTTTTTCATTAAAATGACATAGATCGGCAATTGCTTCGGGGGCGCCTTTGGAAGCGATAACAAAATCCTCTCTGTCCCTTGCTTTCCATACTCTGGAAAGAGCCAGCAGCTTTTTCGACAGAGGATACTCATGAACAAGGGGCCAGTCTTTATGGATATGTTCTGTTCCTGCAAGATATTTCTCACCCAGGGATTTTATCGCTTTTTCCATAGGATCGAAAGGATCTATCTGGCTGGCAAGGATACTGAACTCTATAAGCTCATGAAACTTTTCCGGTATATTTTCTTTTTCCATGGCAACTAAATTGTAATACTCACCGTGTGCAAAAATCTTGCTTACAGACATTTGATTCATTGTAAGGGTTCCTGTTTTATCGACACAGAGCACCGTAGCAGAGCCAAGTGTTTCAATGGCAGGCATACGTCTGGTAAGAACCTGTTTCTGTGATATACGCCATGCGCCGAGAGCAAGAAAAATAGTAAGAACAACGGGGAATTCTTCAGGCAATATGGCCATGGCAAGAGTAATACCTGCCAGAAAACCGTTCAGCCAGTCACCTCTTGTAAGTCCGTATGCTATCACTACAATAACAAAGAGGCATGCACCTGCAATGGCAAGATTACGCACCAGCTTTCCTGTTTCTTTCTGTAAAAGTGTTCCTTCCGGTTCGAGTGTTTGAAGAGCTTTCCCTATTTTACCTATTTCTGTTTTCATACCTGTGCCTTCCACTCTGACAATGGCCTGTCCCTGTACAACTAAAGTACTGGAATAAACACATGGTGAGTCATCTCCTCCCGGTCTGACCATTTCAGCAGCCTCTTCTGAAGAGATTTTTCGGACAGGTACAGATTCTCCGGTAAGGAGGGATTCATCTGCAGAGAGATTTACTGATGAGAGTATAATACCATCTGCGGGGACTCTGTCTCCTTCCGATATTACAATTATGTCACCTCTCACTACTTCCCTGCCTGCAATACGCTTTTCCTGGCCGTCTCTTATAACAAGTGCTCTGGGGCTGGAAAGATCTCTGAGAGCTTCAAGAGCCCTTTCTGTTTTTCTTTCCTGATAAAGAGTTATACCTATGACTACAAATACAAACCCGAGGAGCATTAAAGCTTCTCCCATATCACCGAGTATTAGATAAAGAACTCCGCATGCTACAAGCAAAAGGAACATAGGCTCTTTCATAACCTCCAGAGCTATGGCTAAAACACTTCGGCTTTTAGCAGAAGGCAGTTCATTATAACCTTCTTCTTTAAGCCTTTCCGATGCTTCAGTTTCAGAAAGGCCTTTAATTGTTTTGACATTCAGAATATTTTCCATAAAGCACCTCCATAAATAATCTCAGGCAATAGAAAACAAAAACTCCGGTAACATATTACCAGAGCAGAAATATAATTATCATACCTCAATTTTGCCTGAGAAAAAATTAAAATTCATTATAAATATTCAAATTGAGGCTCAGAAATTATATTTCTACTCAGGTAAACAGGAACTGATTGCTCTTTAAACTCCATAAGAAAATCTCTATTAGCAGAGTATCTATTCTGTTGGGCATCATATTTACAGTCATAATGATGGTGGTGGTGATGATGATCAGAAAAGCAAATATAAAGATCACAGTAGCAACCGAGTAGAAACGAAGCCAGTAAAAATATGGCAAAAAATAAGGATACACATCTTTTTGACATTCAGGTCACCTCCTTTCAGGAGACAAAATTCCACGGGTAATGAGATAACAAAAATATTTACTGTCTATGTAAAAGTCAGTAATATATGTTACGGGTAATATAGCAATCCAGTAGACATCAAAAATGATTAAGATACATATCATCGCAGGGAGTGATAGAGACGAAGCAATCCTGTCGGACTGGCTTCTACCAGGTGGGGATTGCTTCGCTTCGCTCACTATGACCAGGTTTGCCCACTAAAATCATCGTGGCTGACTACTGGAGAGAATTTTTTATACTCTCCAGTACACCTGAAGCAAAGAACTCTTTTCCTTCTATCATTGCTTTTTCCTGTAATTCTTTCTGAAGCACTGCAATTTTTCCGGCTTCTTTATCAAATCCATATTCCTGCAGCCATAGCTGAGTTATAT
>CALARM010000053.1 GCA_937888925.1 uncultured Synergistia bacterium
GATAGAACATTCAGGTGCTCAAAGAGGATTTCTTATTTTAGAAAATGACGGAATATTTAACGTGGAAGCTCAAATTGAAGGAGACAAACATACAGTCATAAAATCCATAGGGATTAAAGAATGCGATAATATTTCAGTAAAAATAGTGACCTATGTGGAAAGAACAAGAGATACTTTTATTCTTAACGATGCGTTCAGAGAAGGCAATTTCATAAATGATCCTTATATTCTGAGAAATAACATCAGAGCCCTTCTCTGTATGCCTCTTATTCATCAGGATAAATTGACAGGAATTCTGTATCTTGAAAACAATATAACGTCAGGCATATTTACACAGAATAAAATAGAAATGTTACATATTCTTTCATCACAGCTTGCCACGTCCATTGAGAATTCAAAACTCTATAGCAGGCTCGCAGAATACAACAGAACTCTCGAACATAGAGTAATGGAAAAAACTGCAGAATTAAAAGAAGCAAAAGAAGCGGCAGAAGCGGCCAATCAGGCAAAGAGCAAATCCCTTGCCGAATTAAAAGATAGAGAAGCCTATCTGGAGCTACAATTCAACAGAATGCCTTCCGGATACATTGTGTGGGATAAAGATTTCATCATCAGAAGCTGGAATCCTGCTGCAGAAAATATATTCGGCTACTCTTCAGAGGAAGGAACAGGCAAAAATATTACTGACCTTCTTTTGCCGGCAGATATAAAAGAAGAGATGTATAATATCTATAGAAGGCTGTTGAAAGGTGATATAACTGCCAGCAGTGTCAATGATAACATAACTAAAAAAAGGGAAAGGATTACCTGTGAATGGACCAACACACCACTTAAGGACAGTGACGGAAATGTTCAGGGAATCATTTCTATGGTTCAGGATATTACAAAACGAAGACGGGCAGAAGAGGCAGAAAAAGAGGAACAGATCTTCAACAAAACCCTTATTGCCAGTATACCCGGCACATTCTATATGCTGGACGAACATGGACAATATGTCCGGTGGAATGCCTATCAGAGAGATGAAATAGTTGGGAAACCGGAAAATCAAATGCCAGAAGTAAATGCCATAGATACAATTCATCCTGATGATAGGCCGCTCATACAATCGAAAATTTTAAATGTACTGGAGAAGGGTCTGGAAGAAGGTGTAGAAGGAAGAGTCCTTATGAGAGGCGGACCTAAGTTCAAATGGTTTCTTTTGACAGGCAGAAGAATAATAATAAAAAACAGGCCTTTCCTCGTTGGTATTGGTGTAGATATTACAGAACGAAGATATGCAGAGGAAGCATTATGCCGGAGTGAAGATAAATTCCGCACTATATTTGAAAGTAACTCTGCGTCAATGGCAATTATCGAAACTGATACGACTATATCGATGGTAAATGACGCTTACTGTCAGATGAGTGGTTATACAAAAGAAGAAGTTATCGGAATGAGCTGGACAGAGCAAATACCACCGGAAGACCTTGAAAGGATGAAAGAATATAATCGCCGAAGACTCATAAACCCGAAAGACGCTCCTGATAAATATGAATTTACCTTTTATAAAAAAGATGGTGAAATAAGACATGCTTTGATGTCAGTTGCTCTGATTCCTGAGATAAAAAACATAATAGTATCCTTTACCGATATTACTGAACGCAGACAGGCAGAAGAAGCTCTGAAACTCAGTGAGGCAAATTACAGGAATCTTTTCCAGAACGCCCCCATTGGTATATTTCATTCAACAATAGAAGGGCTGTTCATAAGAGTAAATCCGGCACTGGTCAGGATACTTGCTTATTCGTCGCCGGAGGAATTGATTTCCTCCATATCAGATATGAATACCCAGATTTATGCAGACAAAGGAAAACGGTCGAAGATTGTAGAGCTTATGTTAAACCAAAATGAATGGGTTCATGACGAAATCCGCTGGCGCCGAAAAGACGGAAAAATTATCATAGCAGATTTTATCGGTCGTAAAGTAAATAACAGGGATGGTAACATAACATATCTTGAAGGATTTATTCAGGATATTACTGCCCGTAAACAGATAGAAGAAGAACTTTCTGAAAGTGAAGAAAAATGGCGTACAATAATTAATACTTCTCCTGATGGCATAGCTTTTGTAACGACAGACGGTAAAATTAAATTTATGTCGGACAAATTACTTGTCATGTACGGCTACGATTCGTTAGATGAAGTAACAGGGAGAAATATGTTCGATTTCCTTGATATAACATATCATGAAAAAGCAATAACCTCTCTTCAGGAAATGCTGAAAGGAAACTATACAGGTTTCAGTGAATATCTTGTTATCAAAAAAGACGGAACCAGATTTTTTGTAGAAATCAATGCTGAAGTCATAAGAGACAGGGAAGGAAATCCTGTTAACATATTCTTCATAGAACGTGATATTACAGAGAGAAAAAAGTTTGAAAGTGCTCTTATTGAAGCACGTATTGCTGCGGAAGAGGCAAATCGTGCTAAAAGTCTATTCCTTGCAAATATGAGCCATGAACTGCGCACTCCCCTGAATGCAATACTCGGTTATGCCCAGTTATTCCAGCAGGATACACAATTATCAGAAGACTATAAGAGAGGCATAAATATCATTGAAAAAAGCGGCAAACATCT
>CALARM010000054.1 GCA_937888925.1 uncultured Synergistia bacterium
GGTGAGTTTTATTTTAATGAAGAGTCCTTTGATATTCCAGTCTTTTTATACAGATGTCTTAAAGAATTGAATAAAAATAGAGCTGTTTATCCCTTTAAACTCGGTATGGCTCTTATGGGGCAGGGGCGATATCTGGAAAGTCTGAAATATTTTCAGGAAGCTATTCTCCTGGATAGTAAAAACCCGTTTTTTTACGGCGAAACAGGGAAAGTCTATCATAAACTAGGAGAAGATGATGCTGCACTGGAAAATTTTGCTAAAACTATGTCCCATAAATTAGCAGGCCTTGAAGTCTACAGCAAATTAAAAGAAGAACTTGAACTAAAAATCAGAGAAGCCAGAGGTTTAATAGGAAAAGCGAAAAACCACTTTACCGTTATTTCAAGCCGTGCTACATGGGGAAGATACGAATTGTTACAGAATAAAAAAAGTGAGGTTCGTGCCGGCTTTGAACAGGCTTTTAAAATTTTGCCCCAGAGAAGGGATTTCAGAGAACTCTATGCTGAAATATTTGCGGGAGAAAAACTCTATGATAAAGCTCTGGAACAGATAAAAATATGTGAAAAACTCAGACCTGATTTACTCATATACAAAGGTAAAGCAGGCGATATTTATATGAAAAAGAAAGAGTGGGTTAAAGCCATAGACTGCTATGTAAAACTTCCTTTTGAAAGGGAATACTTCCCTTTTTTATTAAATCTTGCCAGAGCTTACTGTATGAAATGGTCCATAGATTCTGCTTATTCATTACTGGATAATTTGTTGAAAAACTTCCCTTCTTTTTCCTGTGAAATAGAAGAAAAAAAACATAAAATAGATAATTATGTAAGATTTTACAGCTGGAATGATTCTTTCGGCTATCCTTCCACTTCAAGATTTCAGGCGTCCCGCCTGTGGGATCAGTCCTTACATGCATCATCTGTGTCATTATTTTTACACTTTAAGAAGAATTTTGACCCTGCGTACAGTGAGGATGAAGTCCGTTTGTTCCGGCCGAATTTTTTTACTGCCCATCCTGTCGTATTTAATAAAGAGGTTTATATAGCAACAGAAAAAGGCGAACTTCATGTTATGGATATGGAAAAGGAGTATATAAAATTTACCCTTACTCTTCCTGAAAGAATAAGATTTATTACAGGCCCCACTCCGATAAAATATCCTCCTGCAGTTACAAAGGATAAAATTTTTATAACGGCAGGAAGATTCATATACTCTATTAATAAATCTGCTATGGAAATGTGCAGATTTATGCGATTAAGACTTCCTTACATACCGAATGTTTATCATACAAGAAAGGATCTTGCCTCACTTTCCTCCGGCCCTGTATGGAATAAAGGATTTGTTTACTGCACATTGAAAAATGGTTCCGTTTGTTCTCTAAACGAAGATCTGGAATTTTTCAGATGGACTTTTAACTGTAAAGAAAAATTACTGTCTCCTCCATGCCTTTCAAAAGATAAACTTTTATTTACTGCCGTAAGCGGTAATGTTTACGCTCTCTCAGAGGATTCCGGCAATCTTCTCTGGGTTTTAAAGACAGATGACAAAATTGTTTTACCCCCTGTAATATATGATGAAACAGCTTTTGTTGTTAACCATAAAGGAAAAATAATGGCTATTGACCTTGGTAACGGACAGATTATCTGGAAATTTTCTGCCAGAACTGGCAGTGTTTCCTCTCTTCCATGTGTCGGTGAACACATTCTCTACTGCGGAACGGATAAGCATATGATTTATGGTCTTGATATCTCAGATGGTAACGTTTTGAAGGAGATTAATGTAAAATATCCTGTTAAATCCGTTGCTCTTACAGAAAAAGACCTTTTTTTTACAGCCAATCGCGGCTATTCAGGAGGCATTTTATGTGCTGTAGATATTGGAGATTTTCATATGCGTGAAATAGAACTCATATATAGACCCGGAACTTCTCCGGCCCTTGCCAGTGGTATGGTCTTTATTACTGATGAAGGGGGATATGTATATGTTTTTACATCTGATAAATACAGCAGTTCTAAATTCATTGAATCTTGATTGTACTCTTAATTACATAATTTAATTCTGATTTAGATTATATTTAACTGAAATTTTGTCATGTTATTGTTCTCGACTCTGGCTGATTAGAGTCCCCCAATAAGGTTGCTCTAAAAAGTCTTGATATAACTTATTACTACAACAGATAAATAAGTAACTGAATGACGCGTAATGCGTGACCGGAGCAAAAACCTTATGTCTACACATGATACAGATTTTTTCGGATACTCTTTTACCTGGAGCGGTATTTTATATGAAAATGATGAAGTTTTATGCTCCACTGTCTATTCATTTTCATATTTGGTTGTGACCGATACGGTCATGCCTGTTAGAAATAAATAAGGAATAGAAACTTATTAATAGTCTCTTTCCTCGTGTTACGCGTCACGACTTAATATATTTGAGATAGTTATTTAATTGTCATTCCTAAGTGGATTTTATTTTTTGAGGTTAAGGGTACCGGGTGTGTGGTTAAGAAAACCCGGAACCTGATTTAACTTAATAAAATGAATTTTTATAAGGCTTTGATTTAAGT
>CALARM010000055.1 GCA_937888925.1 uncultured Synergistia bacterium
AATTGCCCTGGAACTGGAAATTGCTCTCGAAGAAGAAAACTATGAGAAAGCAGAAGATATATCTGTAAAGCTGGAAGAGGCCTTCGGAGAAGTCTGCCGTATAACAGAAAAAAGGTAACAAATATATGAAAAAAATTCTTATTATAGAAGATATAAAATCAATGAGAGAAGAAATTCTTATAATACTGCAGAGCCATGGATATAACGTAAGATCTGCCGGAAACGGTCTTGAAGGTATCACAATTGCCAGAGAATTTATTCCTGATCTGATAATAAGTGATATTGTCATGCCTGACATGGACGGGTACGGTGTTCTGGAAAAACTCAGACAGGAAGATATAACATCTGCTATTCCTGTTATTTTAACTACTGTAAAATCCGACAGAGAAGATATAAGACGGGGCATGGCAGCCGGTGCAGATGATTATCTAACAAAGCCTTTTTCTACAAAAGAACTACTTGCAACAGTTAAATCAGGGTTAAAAAAACAGGAAATTTTACGTAAGAATTATGAGAAAAATTCAGAAAAAATTACAAAGGAAAGGCTAAAATACATCCTGTCTGCAAGTCCTGCTGTTTTATTCAGTAATTCCGGCAATAATCCCACTGGATTTAACTATATGAGTGATAATATTAAATATGTTCTCGGATACAGCCCCGGAGATTTCATAGAAACACCTGATTTCTGGTTTAAAAAAGTTCACAGTCAGGATCTATTAAATGTAATGTCAGAACTGGGAAATATAGACAAAAACCTTTATTATGCAGGAGAATATCGCCTTCTTAATTCAGATGGAACATACAGATGGATCTACGATGTAAGAAAAACTGTTTCAGGTTCGAAAGAAATAGTCGGTTCCTGGCAGGATATTACAAAGAAAAAGGAGTCGGAAGAACTTCTTGCCAGATGGACCAATATGGAAGAACTCCTTACAAATATATCCATACGCTTTATAAATTCCAGAGATATTGATAATGACATAAACCACTGTTTGATGGCAGCAGGGGAATTTCTGTCAGTTAACAGAACCTTCCTCTTCCTGCTTTCAAAAGAGGAAAAAAGAATTGAAGGCATTTACGGGTGGCATGGAGGAGAACCTGTTGCAAGAAAAATGATCGGTAATTCCTTCAATCATTTTTCATGGTTCATGAGACATTTCACAGAGCAGGATATTATTAATATTCCATCTGTTTCTTCTCTCGGAGAAGAGACAAAAAAAGAAAGAAAATTTTTATTATCCCATGGCATTTCTTCCATACTTATTATACCTTTATATATAAGAAACAATTTTACAGGAATTTTAGGCATTGCAGGTGAAAATGAAGAAAAGACATGGAAGGAACTTCATATAAAGCTGATTAAAATACTCGGCGACATCTTACAGTCTGTTATTGAAAGAAGGCAGACGGAAGGAACGAAGAAAATATATTATAATGCAGACAACACTTCTATGTTTCATAACATGATAGGAAGAACTGCCGCTATGCAGAAAATCTTCTCTTTAATAAAAAATCTGGCAGACATAGACAGCACAGTTCTTATAACAGGAGAAACAGGAACAGGAAAAGAACTTGTGGCAGAAGCACTTCATCACAGAGGCATAAGAAGACATAAGCCTCTTGTAAAGGTTAACTGCCCGTCTCTTCAGGAAAATCTTCAGGAGAGTGAGCTTTTCGGCCATGTAAAAGGAGCTTTTACAGGAGCAGTAAAGGATAGAACAGGAAGGTTTCAGAAAGCCAGCGGAGGGACAATATTTCTTGATGAAATAGGAGATATATCTCACAGTATGCAGCTAAAACTCCTCAGATTTATTCAGGAAAAGGAATTTGAGCCTGTAGGCGATACGAATACAATTAAAATAGATGTCCGTATAATAGCTGCAACAAATCAGGATCTTGAAAAAAAAGTAAGAAACGGCACATTCAGAGAGGATCTTTATTACAGACTGAAGGTTATGGAATTAAAATTACCGCCTCTGAGAGAAAGAAAAGAAGATATACCTTTACTTATATGTCATTTTATAAATAAATATAATAATAAATTCAAAAAGAATATTATCATCCCTTCGGAAGAAGTGATGAATTTATTTATTAATTATTACTGGCCCGGTAATATAAGAGAGTTAAAACATGTAATAGAACAGGCATTTATCGTTTCAGAAAATAATATTATTACAGAAGAACATCTGCCGCTTCACATTATTGAGAAAAACAGGATGCCCAATATTTTAAAAGACAGTAATGAAGAAGAAGAATTGCGTAAAGCCCTTGACATGGCAGAAGGGAAAAAAGCCAGAGCAGCAAGGATGCTCGGAATGAGCCGGCCAACCTTCTATAAAAAACTCAAACAATACGGTATTGATGACAATTGAATTTTCCGCTGTAAATATTTACACAAAGTGTAATTTACATAAAGTGTAAAAAATTACACTTTTATCTTCAAATAAAATCCTTTATAAAAGCAGGGATTTTATTTTTTTCTTCTTTAAACATCAGGCTTAAACAGTTTTTTTACAATCATTTTTTACCTGGAGGCACAGGTTCTGCTTGTATATTGTCTGAATCACAGAGTGCGACACGAAGCTATCTAAATGATTGTTATGCTTAACAAAAGGTTATGCCA
>CALARM010000056.1 GCA_937888925.1 uncultured Synergistia bacterium
TGTAGAAAGATTATATATTTTTATATATTCTTATATGAGAAAATAAGCTATATGCAACCAATCAAAAATCACCTTTATATGATCAGGCAAATAAAAAGCTGGTTCTTGCATCAGATATGGGGACTATTTTAATAATAAGTCCACAGATTATTAGAGAATATTTATCAGCTACCACAAGAAATCTCCACAATAGCCAGGCATACAGTGATATTATATATAATATTCAAATGTTTCAGAATGATTTTCATATAGTAGATGATAATAAAACAGTAGTTTCTACCCTGGAAAAATTAGTAAAGTCCTACTCTGTTTCAGGTAAACAGGTTCACGATGCCAATATAGTAGCTACTATGCAGGTGTATGGGATAAAATATTTATTAACTCATAATATATGTGATTTCAATAGATATGATAATATTATATCTATAATTTCCCTTGTTTAAACTGGTATTTTCTGGATTAAGAAGTTATAGTTAGTTTCATAACAATTTATAATTAATGAGTGAATAGTGAGTAGTGAATAGTGAGTGGAAAACTCTACTTCTACTCACTACTCACCACTCACTACTCACTTAAATTCTAATAAGTTATGAAATACACTATAATAATATATTTATATGGAGAATAAAAAATGTAAAAGTGTAAAATTTACAGAGTGTAAAAATTTACACTTTATCTCACAGAAAAATTATGATTCCACAGGCCTTATAAGAAATTTTCTGCCTTATAACAAAGGGATTCTTAACAGTAAAATAGAATATTCTCTGCCGGTGGTATAAAAATTGCTTATATATATAGATTAAATAAAAAGTCTGCTTCAAAAAGCATGGAATTGCGAAGAGCCATGCCGGAAAGAGGACAGAGTGAAAAAATAATGTTAATATACTTCATTTTTACACTTTTTAAATGAATTTTCATACTGGTGAGGTGATGTGTAATGCGTGAGTCGTGAGTCGTGAGTCGTAATGCGTGATGCGTAATGCGTAATGCGTGATGCGTGTGAAACTATCTAAAAATCCTGGTAATCACAAAAATCATAAAAATCAAAATCAAAAAGAAATTTATGTAATTCAGAAGGATTTACCAATCCCGGTAATCCCACAAATCCCATAAATCCCCGTCAGAGAGGAGAAAGTGTGTAAAAAAATACAGTATTTTATTAGTAATTTTAGCAATTATGTTAATAGCAGGATGCGGCGGCGGAGGAGGCTCTACAGGAGTAATTCCAAATAACGGGTCAGTTACCACAATAGATCCGACTGCTACTCCTGGAACACTCGTTGAAGTCCCCAATAACCCGACTACAACACCGGGTTCTACAATACCATCTAATCTACCTACAGGAACCTTTAAAGTAGAGGTACAATTTCCCGGCTCAGGTTCCGGCGTCAGAGCAAAAGATCTTGCAGGTTCAGATCTTCCGTATAACTCACATACACTGAGAGTTACAATCACAGGTGAAGCAATTTCCACTTCCATTACAGGAGAAAGAAATGACCTTGACCCCACAGGGGCAGGAACTTATACCCTTACCGTTTCTAATGTTCCTGTAGGGCTTAATACAGCCACGATAGAAGTGCTTGCCCCATCAGGAAACCTTCTCTGCCACAGAAAGCATGGCTTCTATATGACTCCCGGAGCTACAGAAGGGCCCAGCCTCATTCAGCTCGGCATAGCAATTGGACCTGACGGAAGTTGTAATCCACAGGAAATAGACATACCGGCAGGAACAGATCTTCTGTTTCAAAATCAGGATTATGATAATGACAGACAGATATGGTTGAACGGCCTTACCCTGGGTATTGGCCCAATAGCTCATGCAGAACATATAACTCAGCCTGTTACAGCAGAGGTATTTCATACGGAAAGTCATTTATTCGACATGGCCGGCACCTATAACTATGACCCCGGCTACGGAGGACCGGGAAGGATTCTTGTTTACGGATTACCTGTCCTGACAGGTATAGCAAACAACAGTGATCCGTCAAACGATTATTCTGCTGTAAACTTTACTCTTACAGGTGACAATTTCGGCCTGAGCCGTGACAGTGTAAACGGAGACATCAGATTTATTCAGGTAAATGAAGGGGATCCGAATAATCCCTGGGGTTCTTCTTTTGGCGGAGCATTTATAAATGAATGGACAGATGACTACATAACAGGAACAATAGAACTTTCACCCGGGAAATATCGTATAGAAGTAACTGTAAGAGGAGAAAATACTACAGAACAGGTAATTTTCTACAAAGGAACTGGAAATTATGAAATAATTGTAGGAGATCCGAATAGCAATCAGACTCCTACTCCTACTCCTACTTTTACACCTAATATACCGCCAAGTCATAGTGTTGGAGCAAATGTCAGAGTAAATGACGGTGGATCTCATGAATGGGCAGTACATCCATCCACAGCAGTGGATTCTACAGGAAATTTTTATGCAATCTGGTCTTCTAATAACAGTAATATTTATTTTTCCTATAAACCATCAGGTGGCAGCTGGTCTGAAAATGTGAAGGTAAATGATGCACTGCAGGGTTCCGGAGACTTTCCTTCTATAGCAGTGGACTCAAATGGTAATGCTTACGCAATCTGGCAGGACAGCAGAAATGGAAATACTGACATATATTTTTCCTATCGTCCATCAGGAGGTAACTGGTCATCAAGTACAAGAGTAGATGACAATATAAATCCTAATTTTTCCTGTGAGTTACCTGGAATAGCAATAGATGCTTCAGGTAATGCTTATGTTGTATGGCATGATAATAGAAATGGATATAACCATATTTATTACAGCTATCAGACACCCGGTGGTAACTGGTCTCCAAGTGTCAGAGTAGATAATTCATCAGCAAATACTGTTAATTGTGTATGGCCAAGAATAGCGTCGGATCCATCAGGTAACCTTTATATTACCTGGCATGAAGATTTTATCTTTAATGTATATTTTTCTTATCGCCCTTCCGGCGGAAACTGGAATCCAGGTATAAGAGTAAATGATGTTCCAAATGTTGCCGGATGGGGATTTGCAGGAGCAGATTTATCAGAAAATGCTTATGTAGTATGGGTTGATCACAGGAATACTACCGGATACAATATTTATTCTTCCATACTCAATAAGTTATAGAACATGAGTTACACATTTTGAAAATTAAAACAGGAGCCAGGCTTCATAAGATCTATATTTTATTCTAACTTCTGATGACTGACTCCTGAATTCACTGGATGTTTGTGAAAATTCACATAACTCCTGACTAGAATATATATCTTATTGATATTTAAAGTCTTATAGATTATAATTAAGATATAAACTATAAAGGAGTGTGTTTTATATGGCAGTAAAAGAACAAATAAAAAGAAGTAAGAAGTTTAATCTTTTTCTTACAGATGAAGAACACAGGACATTAAAAGCAAAATCAGCATTACAGGGAGTTACCATGCAGGAGTATATAGTTACCCTTATCTGTGGTAAACAAGAAGATAAAGAATGGGATAACTTTATAAAAGCCCATGATAATGCACCGGAAGAAGACCCGACACCTGAAGATATAGAAGCAATAGAAAGGGGAAGAAAAGAAATAGAGGCGGGAGAAGTCCAGGATTTTGAGGAAGCTATCAGGGAGATTGAAAATGAAGGTTAAATTAAGTAAATCCGCTAAAAAAGATATAAAAAAACTGGATAAAGACACAAGAGAAAGAGTTTATAAGGAAATAAGACTTTTCAGGCAAGGGTTCACAGGGATTGCCAGGTTAAAGGGGCATAAAAATATAGGTAAAATAAAAATAGGTAATTATAGGATTCGTTATGAGATAGACAGAGAAAATAAGATTGCTACAATAACTGAAGTTATATTAAGAAAAGATGCCTATAGAGATTTATAATCCTAATGGAGAAGCTCACAAATCTCTATTTCATCCGGGAACTATTCTGGTGTCTATAATTTTTGGAATTATATATAACTTATGTTGAATAAAATAACGCATTTTAATCTTATACTAAAAAAACTTCTCTATCTCTTCCTTAAGTTCAACAAATCTCTCTTTCATCATGGAAAAAATTTCTCTCCATTTCTCCCTGTCCCCGTTCTCAGAAGCCATTTCAAGGTCACAAGACACCTTCTTTAACCTGCCGGCACTTATATTGGCACTTAAACCTTTGGCAGAATGGGCATAGAGTCTTATCTTATCAATGTCTCCTTTATCTATGGCCTCATCGAGCATAGTAAAAGCTTCATCGAAATCTTCAATACTCAGGTTAAGAGTACTGGTGAAAATATTCATATGTCCGCCAAGACGGGACAGAAAAGAGGCAGAGTCAAAAATTACATCTTCTTCTGAAACAAGTATTTCTTCAGGAACATAAGGAGCTTTCCCTCCGAAAATCCTCTCTATGGCATTTTCTATATCCCTCTTATCCACAGGTTTCGACACATAATCATCCATACCGGCAGATAAACATTCAATTCTGTCTTCGGCTCTCGCATGGGCAGTCATGGCTATTACAGGCATATGTTTCCCCGTATCTTTCTCCCTTTCCCTTATGGCTTTCACTGCTTCAAAACCGTTCATTTCAGGCATCTGTATATCGGTAAATACAAGGTCATAATGTTTGTTCCGAATGGCAGAGAGCAGTTCTTTTCCGTTCTCCACCGCATCGGCACTGTAACCCATATTCCTTAAAATACCCAGTGCAACTTCTCTGTTTGTCCTGTTATCTTCTGCAATGATTATGGACAGTGATTTCTTCTCTATTTTCCCGTAATCTCTTAAAAGATTTTCTATTGATTTAAGGAGTTCTTTTGAATTTACAGGTTTGGGAAGATAATCATTCACTCCTGCCTTATAGCATCTCACTGCATCTGCCCTGTCGGAATAGGCAGTCATGGCTATTATGGGAGTGAAGGAGCCATTGACTTTTTCTCTCTTTCTTATCTCTTCTGTGGCAGTAATGCCGTCCATTTCCGGCATCATTATATCCATCAGGATAATATCATAGGGAATTTTAGATACCGCAGATAGGGCCTCTTTCCCGTTTCCGGCACAGTCAACTGAATAGCCATCTTTTTCAAGACTCACTCTTACGATTTCCTGATTTTTTATATTATCTTCCACTACCAGTATCCGGACCTTTCCCTTTTTCTTTCTTACAGGTTTTTCCTGCTGTTCTTCCTCTTTTCTCATACCGAGAGAAACTGCTATTGCACGGTGGACTTCTTCCCTCTTTACAGGTTTCGTCAGATAAGAGGAAAAACCGGCGCCCTTCATAAGGAGCATATCTCCGTAACGGCATATGGAGCTTAAAAGTATCATGGCAGTGTTTTTTAACACAGAGTCAGACTTTATCTTTTTCCCCAGGGCGGCTCCGTCCATGCCCGGCATTTCCATATCTATTATGGCCACATCGAAAGGTTTTTCGCTGTTTTTTGCTTCGTGAAGCTTCTCTAAAGCAATGAATCCGTCTTCTGCTTCTTCACAGTAACAGCCGTAATAACGGAGGTAATTCAGGAGAACAAATCTGTTTGTTTTATTATCATCCACTACAAGGATTCTTCTGTCTCTTATATCTTCACTTATGATTTCTT
>CALARM010000057.1 GCA_937888925.1 uncultured Synergistia bacterium
GAGAACAGATTTTCCGATACACTGAAACTCCATATGTGTCCCTCCTAGATTTTTTATTTCGTGACGCGTGACGCGTGACGCGTGACGCGAGGATTATTTACGAATTGATATCATTAAAATAGTAGATAATAATTATAATAAAAAATCAGGAGTAATGCAAGATTTTTATAAAGTTCTCCATGTAAAAAACATAAGGCAACAGGTAAATTGTGCCTGTTGCCTTATAAATTTAAAGTGATAATTAGAAAGGTATTTCCTCAAGATTTAAATCGCCTGTATCATAGGCTTTAACAAATTCTTCACTCACATTATCAGGTGCAAAAGTAGCCCCATTCTCTTTAGGGCTCATAAATTCGATATGATCTGCTTTTATCTTTGTAGAATACCGGGTCTGACCGTCTTTTTCATATCTCTCTTCCTGAACAGCACCTTCTACAAGGACAAGCTGGCCTTTCGTAAGATATTTCTTTGAAAATTCTGCCAGTTTCCTCCAGCAGGCTACTCTCAGAAAATCTGTCTCCAATGTACCTTCGGAATTCTTATAAGGTCTTTTTACGGCAAGAACATAATTACTTACAGGAATACCTCCCATTACATATTTGATTTCAGGATCTCTTGTAAGTCTCCCCACAAGAATAATTTTGTTATAACTCTGCATAATATATGCCTCCTCTGTATTATATTTTTTAGGGTTAATCTAAATATAAAATCAGGGAGGTTAAAATACGAGTAACAGATGGGTAACAATGGAATCAGAATAGAATTTATTCTCAAAGTAAGAAGAAGCCATAAGAAAACTGGCTTCTTCTTATTAATTTCTATTTCATTATTTTTTCTCTTTTGCTTTTATTGCCTCTTCTTTTTTCTTTTTTGCAGTATTATTGGAAGGGTCAATTTTCAGTGCTTCATCGTAACATTTAATAGCTTCGTCATATTTGCCCTCTTCGCAGAATATAACTCCTTTAGTAACCAGCATATCCACATTTTTCGAATCAAGTTCCATTACCTTATAACAACATTTCAGGGCTTCATCATAATTCTTTGCCTTCCAGCAGGCCTTTCCCTTTGATGACCGGTACCATAAACTTTTGGGATTTAATTTTAAATATCTACCATAATATGTTATGGCTTCCTCATACTTTCCAAGAGAATCAAGGATATCACCACTGATCCCAAGGACTATGTCGTCATCCGGATTAAGTTCCAGAACTCTTTTATAATATTTAAGTGCTTCTTCATATTTGCCCGGGGAATATAAAATTCCCCCTGTATCATTTAAGATAGAAATACATTGAACTCTATTTTCAGGCTGAATTTCTATGGATTTTTCATAACATTTTATTGCTTCATCATACTTCTCTTTATCAGATAAAAATCTCCCCTTATCTCTCCAGAATCGGCCATTTTCAGGATCAAGTTTTATTGCCTTATCGTAACATTTAAGGGATTCTTTCTCATTATAAGACTCAATTACTTTTGCTTTAAAAGACCATATGAAAGGATTCTCAGGATCAAGTCCAAGGGCCTTATCAAGGCATTTCAATGATTTTTCCACTTCTGAAATTATTGGCTAACCACTCTGCCTTCATTAACCATGGAATAATACAATCAGGAGACTCCTTTATGATTCTGTTTTTTTTAAAAAATCCTTTTATTGATCTGAACTGCATCCCACCATACCTCTTTTGTTTTACCTGCCGGCAAACACCATAGACAGATCTATTTCCAGATCTTCAAATATACCAACTTTAATTTTATCTTCAGATGAATAGATTATTGATTTTCCGTAGAGTTTATCTTCTCCCAGTTTAAACACCATAACAGTCTTATGAACAGGATCTACTATCCAGTATTCCTTTACTCCGAACCTCTCATATAATAATCGTTTTTTCTTCATATCCTTAGAAGCTGTTGATGGTGAAAGTATTTCTATAACTAAATCAGGAGCACCTACACAACATTTATCTGCAAAAAATTTATTACTATCACAGATAACCATAATATCTGGTTGCACTATATTTGTTGCAGTGTCAACTGTTTCTCCTTCTTCCAATAACAATACATCTAATGGAGCATCAAACACTTCACAGGTCTTACCTTTGAGATACACTTCAAATTCTGTCAGCAATCGTCTTAAATATCTTTGATGTGGTATTCCAGCCCCTGGACTCATATCATATGCCTCTCCTTCTATAATCTCCCATCTTTCATCATCAGGCCAGGTCATATAATCTCTATATGTAAATAGTTGATCATCTTTCCTTTTCAAAAGTCCCATTGCAATCACCTCATCTTATATTATAACATAAACTCATCTTAAACTAATAAATATTTAAATCTTAAATGTTATAATTGCTCCTGGCTGGCCGGGATTTTCGACCCATATTTTACCACCGTGAAGTGTTATGATTGTACGGGTAATAGCAAGGCCCAGACCTGTGCCTCCTGTTTTCCTGTTTCTGGATGGATCTTCCCTGAAAAAAGGTTCAAAAATCTTTTCTCTATTTTCTTTTAAAATACCCTGGCCTTTATCTTTTACAGACACAGAGAAGCTTTCACCTTCTCTTTTCAAAATTATGTCAATTTCACTGTCACGGGGGGAATATTTGATTGCATTGGAAAGGATATTATAAAAAACTCTGGATATCTTCTCAGAATCTACAGATACATCGTGTAAATGTCCTTCTTTCCTGATGTTTATAGAGATATTTTCTCTGTCTGTCATAAGTTTAAAAGTCTCTATTACTTCATCCAGAATTTTTTCTACATCGGAAGGTTTAATATCCAGCTTATAATCTTTAGTATCCATACGGGATAAATCCAGCAATTCCTTGAGTAAAACAGACATTTCTTTAATATTTCTGGAAATATCCTGCACTGTTTTTATAGACGGATTTTTTCCCTCTTCAAGCTGTTCTTCAATAATCTCTACTGCAACATTTATTCTGCTAAGAGGTGTGCCCAGTTCATGGGCAACATATAAAATCAGCTCTTTCTTTGCTTCAAGCATGGCACGAAGCTCGTCTTCCATATATGAAAAAGCTCTGTTCAATTTTGAAATCTCGTCACCTTCGTCTTTATTTATATCATCTTTCTGTATATTCGTGCATGTTTCAAGGGAAAATTCTACAGTTTTTCTCGTAAGCTTTTCCAGAGGTTTTGTGAGATATATGGCAAGGGGATAGGCCCCTATGGAGAATAGAACAGACAGCATTAATAATCCTGTAAAAAACTGTTTTATATCACCGGCTATTTTATCAGGTCTGTCTATAGTATAAAAAAAGATAAATCCGATGAGGAGGACCATAATAGAAATAATAGAAAAAAAATAAAGATATAATTTAATATGTAATTTTGTTATTTTCAGCAGAAATCTAGCCTCCTGTATAAATATATCCGACTCCCCACACGGTTTTTATAAGAGTGGGATTTTTGGGGTCATTTTCCAGTTTTTGCCTTAGATGGCTTATATGGACATCCATGGAACGGTCAAAAGCCATAAAATCTCTTCCCCTTGCAAGATCCATAAGACGGTCTCTTGAAAGCACTATACCTTTATTTTGCACTAAAATACTTAATACATCGAATTCAACAGATGAAAGTTCTACTTCTTTACCCTGTTTTAAGACTTCTCTTTTTTCCAGATCAATTTTTATTGCAACAGAAGGTACAGAATCATTCTTTTTTAAAACTTTTTCCTGTCTTCTCACAATGGCTTTAATTCTTGCAAATAATTCTCTTGAACTGAAAGGTTTTGCTATATAATCATCCGCTCCGAGTTCCAGTCCTATAACCCTGTCAGATTCTCCCCCCATGGCTGTCAGCATAATAACAGGAAGATAGCTGAAATCGGAGTTTATATGCCTCAGAACCTCAAGGCCATCCATTCCGGGCATCATTATATCCAGAATGGCCATGTCAAAATGTTCTTTTTCAAGCATTTCCAGGGCTTTCACACCTGAATTTACCTTACATATTTCCAGTCCCTTGTTTGAAAGATATTCGTCCAGAAGATTCAATAATTCTTCATCGTCATCTATTATTATAACTTTCAACCTGTGACACTCCTTATTTTGCATAATTTTATTTTCAATTTTAACACAGGAATAGAAAATTACAATGTAAAAATTTTCAGATAAAAATCACTTTATTTATCCGGTAAGCTAAAATAAAAAATAGCTCCTGGCAATTAAAATACGTTAGAAAACTATTTTTTCTTTTTATATATCAAAATATGTCATCAGGGTAATATTAGTCCCTGTGCCGGATTGTACTGAGGCCACGAACCTTCCTTGCCTGTTGCTACTATATGAGCATTATTAAGTTTACACCACAGGGTAAAGTTATTATGAGAAGAGTTGCAAACATATTCATATCCTGTAAAACATGACGGGCACTCAGGTATTTTATATGGTTTACCGCTTTTTTTATCGGTAAGATATGAAAGAGCAGGGGGATAATGACCTTTGTTATCTTCTGCATAAAGTTCCAGTGCCGTAGCCATATTTTTTATATTTGATTCACAATTTGCAAGACGTGTCATAGCTCTGACTTTAAGAGAGCCCGGTACAAATATCAGACAGAGTAAAACCATAACTATCATGGCCATAAAATTGCACCCTATAGCTGTTGGAGCAAGTCCATCTCTTTCGCCTTCTTTTGCTCTTCTTGAGCCAACTATACTGAGAATCAAACCTGTCACAGGTAATAAGACCATAATTAAAGGAACCATAAAGAACAAATTTCTCAAAAAAATCCTTATATCAGGGCTGAAATTCTTTATTACCCCGTCTGACATACTTATTATCATACTGATAATATATGGAGAAAATATTGACAGCACAGCTAACATTATTCCTGCCGTAGAAAAATTATTTGATTTTGATATAATTCTTGGAACATTATTCAAATCTTTAATTATTATAGTATCATAACCTTTGTCTTTGAAAATTTTCTTTATTTCTGTTTCTTGACCATAACCTATCTCTACAAAAAAATTCCCATCTTTTTGTAATAATGTTTTAAAAATTTCAGAATATCTTTCATAAAAGATTAATCCATTCCCTAAGTCTGTTAAAGCAAACTGAGGTTCATAAAGCTTTATTTCCGGTGGTAGTTTATTATAGTCGTTAATACAGATATATGGTGGATTGGAAACTATTAAGTCATATTTTTCATTAGAAGGAAGTTCTTTTAATATGTCTATTTTTTTTGTTTCGATATTATTTAAATTATTATTCCTAAAATTTTT
>CALARM010000058.1 GCA_937888925.1 uncultured Synergistia bacterium
CAGAGCCTGCCAGGCAGAAGCTTTTTACGGGTACCCTTTTACCTGTTACGGTAATGAGATACTAACCGGTGACGGGTGGCTTCAAATCAATAGAGTTCAGATATTTTCTGGCACCATGTTCCCTGCAGAGCAGAAGAAATTCATCAGCAGACCTGTAATCAGGCTCTTCGGGAAGAGAAGTTTTTTCATAGGCTTTCTCAAATCTTTCTGCCAGTTCATGCGCTTTTTTAAGAGTCTCTTCTATGGGAATTTCTCCTTTTTTTACAGATAATAGTTCCTTCTTAATAATACCTTTAACCTCTATAAGAGGTTCTCCTTCTGTCATCCAGTTAATACCGGAATATAAAAGCCTGAGCAGATTATAGGCATTTTTCGGTCTGTATTTACGGGCCGGCATTATTTCCTCTTCAGGTGCATCTTTCAAAAATTCTTTCAGAATATCAAAGCCCCTCTGAGGAAGTAATCCTCTGTCATAAAGGGATTGATACAGATCCGTAATGAGTTCTTTCGCTTCATAAGGAGTTTTTACTGGTATTTTTTCTGCAAGTATTTCACTTACCTGATCCATGTTTAAATCTGGATGTTCGCCTATAATAACTATAATCTGATTCTGAACTCTGTATCTGTTTAATTTCTGATGTATCTTTTTAAACTGACTCATGGCATAATGACCGAAACTCCCGTAGATATATCTGGAAATAAACATAGATCTTTTTTTTCTCAATTCTTCTCCCAGTTCTGTAATTTCAGTAACAAGAGGAGACCAGAGGGTTTCCAGTGTATTTGCATCTGCCCTTAAACCCTGATATATTGCTTTCTGTACCTCCCAGTACTGGCTGTCCGTCTCAGGGTTACGTATCTCATCAGGAGCATCATAAATACTTGCTGTGGCAGAAAAAGGTAAGAGAAAGATTCCTTTTTTATCCGTATCTGAAGCCTCATCGGAAAGACCCCATGCCCGGGATCCTACAATAGCCTCATATATAATCTCGTTTTTTAATTCCTTCCATTCATAGTGACTCCTGGAAATTTCATGGAGTACATTTTGTTTTTGAACAGAAAGCTGATCCCTCTGACATGTAATTTTCCTGCCTCCCGGGGTTATTATTTCATATGTATTATAATAAAAGCTCTGAACTCTTCCTACTGTGCCGGCTTTTAATATATAGCCGTCATCAGACTTCTGAGGAGATTTTAATACTACATCTGTTCCTTTCGGAATAGTAATTGAATTTTCGTCGAGAGTAAATTTTTTATTCATAAAATATATTATATCATACAATATCATTGACCGGTCCGATAAATTCATGTTAACATAACGGCTATGAGAGTCAAATTAAAAATAAGCATAATAAATGATAAAGAAGAATCTTTCATGGGTATAGGACTTGTATGGCTTTTAAGAAAAATAAAAGAAACAGGTTCAATAAGTCAGGCAGCAAAGGACATGGATATGTCTTATGCAAAAGCTCACAGAATAATAAAAAGACTCGAAAAAAACACAGGGGAAAAAATACTTGACACAAAAACAGGTGGTATAGACAGAGGAGGTGCTTTACTTACTCCCTTTGCAGAAAATTTTATCGATAAGTATGATAAATATCAGAAAAAAGTTAAAGATTACGGAGAAAAAGAATTTCTGTTTTTTCTGAGTGGTATTGGAGAACATTAAGATACTAAGGAATGAAAATTAATTAATTTTCATTCCTTAATTGAGATGAGTTGGAGAGTTGAAGGCACTTGGAAGAATTTCCCACAACTATTGGCAAGAGCTCGGAACTTTGAAAGGATAAACCTGATATGGAATCGAATCTTAAAACTGAACCGATAAATAATTCATCATATAAATATCTTATTATTTTTTTACTGGGGCTTATTTTACTTATCATTTACCGCGGACCCGATTATATAAGACTCTGGACAGTATTTCCTAACAAACCCGGATTTGGACTTGATTTTAAAGCCTATCATAACGGTTCGAGTGCATTATATAACAAATGTCATGATATAATATATAATGTAGAGAAATTAAAAGAGTGGAATAAGTCCCGTGGAGAAAAAACAAGGCTCGGGTGTGAATATCCTCCTCTATTATTTGTTATTTATCTTCCCTTTGCACTTTTAAAGCCTTCACAGTCCCTATGGTTAAACTTTTATTTAAGTCACCTCATACTGTGTTTAAATATAATTTTATTATTGTCAGTAAGAGCTAAAACCTGGGGAATAAGAAAAACAATAATAATTTTTCTTATGATCTTACCTGTATTTTTTCTCTTTTCACCTACTATCGACTGCCTTTTTGCAGGACAGTTAACTATCATTATGCTATTCCTTGTTACTCTTTTCAGTATATTTTATGCAAAAGGGAAAAAAACAGCATCTACTTTTATATTAGCCTTTTCAATTTCATTAAAAATATTTCCTGTTATATTCCTTGTTTATTTTTTAGTTAAAAGAGATTATAAATCCATCATTAAAACACTTATCTTTCTAATACTACTTATGTTACCGGTAATTATTTATACAGGTTCTATACATATATATATTGTGTATCTGAGCAACATACCAAAGAGTATATATTTTGACTATTTTGCCAATCAATCTCTCTCTGCATATATAAACAGTTACTTTAAACCCACAGATTATACGACACCACTACTTAACTCACCATTAACAGGTAATATTTTAATATGGCTAATCACATTTGTCATATTTTATGTAACACTAAAGCCAGTCAAAATAAGATGTAACACTGAAAAAATCTATCTGGAAATAGGGACATTTATATTACTGCTTCTTATTTGTATACCGCGATCCTGGCCTCATTATCATATGTATCTGCTTCTCACTATATTTCTTATTTATCTGGGAATTGAACATAATATCCAGTCTAAAAGCCAATATTTTATATTATACCTTATTTTATTTTTTGCTACAGGATTGATTGATGGTGAGGTATCGGGTATAACAGAGGACATCATTTTAAGAATCTACTTACTTAAATACCATCTGATTTTCTATTTGTTACTATTTTTATGGTTTATAAGTATGTTCATCCTTACTAAAGTAGAAAAAAATGACTGAAAAATATATGTCATCTTAATCCATATACCATAGTTTGAAAAAAGGAAATCTGGCTTTAGCTAATGAAACTGCATAATATTTCATTCGACTGTAAGACAAAATTAGACAATGAATATATATCTTGAGTTCCTGACCTCCTATCTTTACTATCCATTCGGTCCAGTCATACTGCATCTGATGCCCAGGGTCTGTTTCAAATATGGTTGTTACATCTTTCTCTTTACGATATCCGAGCTCCCTCAGATACCTATATAAACTATAGGCAGAACCTTCGTATCACTGGGTCAGGAGGTTCTCATAAATTACACTGCCTATCAACTCTTTTTCCAAACATTCCTTTATAAATGAGGCATACTCCTCTGCTTTTCTTTTTTTTTGTACTCTTATGAAACACTGGCTCCTCATTATCACCCTTTTCTACTGATTTACCAGCATAGCCTTATCGGGATTGAAGC
Organism: uncultured Synergistia bacterium; assembly: GCA_937888925.1. Next base: position 3,540 of record CALARM010000058.1, read on the forward strand.
AGTGCGTAGATTTCCATGAAAACTATATTTTTTAATTAAGAATACCTGATAAATGTTGACTAATAATCTTCAATCAAGTAAACTCTTAAAATAGTAACCGGCCATCGGTGAAGACCCGGTTACTGACCACAGACAAAAGGAGTTTCTTCAATGAAAAAAATAGTCATACTCGGCGCAGGCCCTGCAGGGCTGGGATCTGCATGGAGACTTTTCGAACTTTCAAATAACGACTGGGAACTTTACGAAGCAGAAAATTATGCAGGAGGGCTTTCTTCAAGCCATATGGACGATAAAGGATTCACATGGGATCTGGGAGGTCATGTCCAGTTCAGCCATTACGGTACCTTTGATAAAATGATGGATTTCCTGCTCGGAGAAGACGGATGGATTTATCATGAAAGAGAAAGCTGGGTATGGATATGTGACAGATTTGTCCCATATCCGTTTCAGAATAATATACATCGCCTTCCTGATGAAGAAAAATGGAAGTGTCTTCAGGGGCTTATAGAACTTTATAAAAATAAAACTGAAAAAAAACCTGCCAATTTCGAGGAATGGATACTTTATACACTTGGTAAAGGTATAGCGGAACTCTTTATGTTTCCCTATAATTTCAAGGTATGGGCCTATCCCCCTTCTGCAATGCAGTCTTCATGGCTAGGTGAAAGAGTTGCAGTGACAGATCTCGAAAGAGTGACAAAAAACATAATCTTCAATACAGATGATGTTTCATGGGGCCCAAATAACCGGTTCAGATTCCCGAAACACGGTGGAACAGGGGCAATATGGAGGAGTCTTGCAGAAAAACTGCCGGGAGAAAAACTTCACTGGAACCATAAAGTCTGCAGAATAGACTCTGAGAAAAAGAAGATCTATTTCGAAAACGGTAATAACACCGATTATGATATTCTCATAAATACCATTCCTCTGGATCAGTTCATAAATATGTCTGATCTGAAACAATTCAGAGATGTAACGAAAAAGCTCACTCATTCCGCAACCCATGTGGTAGGACTCGGTTTAAAGGGAAAACCTTCTGAGAATCTGGATAAAAAATGCTGGATGTATTTCCCTGAAAGTAAATCTCCATGTTTTCGCGTGACAGTTTTCAGTCATTACAGTCCCAATAATTCCGCAGATATTTCAAAATACTGGTCATTAATGGGAGAAGTCTCGGAGTCTCCCGTAAAACCTGTTAATCAGGAAAAAGTAGTGGAAGATACGATACAGGGTTTCCTCAATACAAAACTTATAGAATCAAAGGAGCAGGTTTACAGCACTTGGTACAAAAAAATAGAATACGGTTATCCTGTGCCATGTCTTACGAGAGATGAAGCAATAAAGATCTTACTTCCCGAATTAATGAAACATGATATATACAGCAGAGGCCGTTTCGGCGCATGGAAATATGAAGTGGCAAACCAGGATCATGCCTTTATGCAGGGCTGGGAATGTGTTAATTATTTACTTTATAAAACGCCTGAACTGACCCTCTGGTATCCGGATCTGGTAAACAGAGGACATGCAATGCTCGGGAAAAACTGGTATTAAATCGTGAGTCGTGAGTCGTGAGTCGTGAAAAGTGAAAAGTGAAAAGGCAAACCGTGTTCGACCGGTAATGGCGAACACAGTCATTACGAACCACGCATCACGCATTACGCATTACGCATTACGCATCACGAATTTATCTGTTGTATTACTGTGGTATAATA
>CALARM010000059.1 GCA_937888925.1 uncultured Synergistia bacterium
GCCAGTGTTTCTGCAATACCAATAAAAAAAGCGTCTTTTATATTGCTATCTTCAAGCATTCTATTCCCTCTCTGCCTTCTCTCAATATAAAAAAGAAGAGCGCCTACAAGAATAAGGTTAAAAGCCGAAACAAGAGGACATCGGAGGTAATCTGTTATAATATCTTCAAAAAATACTCCTGCTATACCGGGAGGTATACAGCTCAGAATAAACAGCCACGAAAGTTTTCTGTAAGGGTCTCCCTGGAGTGTTCTTTCTTTAATAGAAAAAATAAAACCTTTAAAGAGAGAAAATATTTTCACTCTGAAATACCATAATATACTTATAAGAGTTCCCAGATGAAGGGCTACGTCGAATGAAATATCTACTTCCGGCCATGCAAAAAGCCATCTGGTCAGAAGTAAATGGGCAGAACTGCTTACAGGAAGAAATTCTGTAATTCCCTGAATTATACCTAAAATAATTGCCTGATATATACTCATTATTTCAATGCAGAATCTATTGCTTCTTCTTCCTTTTCAGTAAGCTTCCCCGGTGAATGCCCCTTTTCTAAAGGCTTTACGGAAAGATTATTCTTATAAAATGCTATGACTATTCCGTCTCCATGTTTGTTCAATAATGCAAAAGCCACATCATTCGACCCGTCAGACGATGAAGAAGAACTTATTCCAACTTTTTGTATACACAGGGAAATCTGTTTATCAAAATCCTCTGTCATAGAAGTGAATTTTTCCGACTTCTTCATTACCCTCTGGGAGCCTTCTCGAATTTCTTCAAGAATGGCCAGTATATTGTTATTCGGTTCATTATTAACAGAAGGAGTATTTACTGTTTTTTCTTCTTTTTTAGTTAAAGACACTATAATAAAAGTCAGACGGACAAGATAAGCAATAATAAATACAAGAGTTATTATAATTAAAATTAAAATTAATAGAGAATTGATATAATTACAGTCCTTTCCATATTCGTAACAGACAATACGAACTTCAGTGATACGTAAGTTGTTGATTTATATAGTTCCTTAAAACATTCAATCATTTTTCAATACTAAATTAATATAATTCGGCACACCGAGGAATTCATCCCTGTTTTTTGCCATCAATTCCGGATCTATTTCCCATAGATGATCTCTGCTTCTCAATTCCATAGTAACTCCTTCTTTCCCTTTAATAAAGAGTTTCCCACCGCTATCAAGATACTGTCCTATGGATATATCACAGAGTTGTTCAGACTTTTCTTCTTCCTGTTCCATTATTATATTTTTCTCTTTTAATTTACTGAGAACTTCATCTTCAAGGAATTCTTTTTCACTTTTCGGAAGACCGTATTTATTAATACTTTCCAGATCTTCCACGTTAAAAATTGAATGTCCATGACCTTCACCTGTCACTACATCAAGGTTTTTAACATTTTCTCCGGTGGAAAGTTTTTTAGTCAGTTCTTCTGTCGTAAGTTCTACAGGTTCTTCAAAGATCGAAAAAATCAAATTTTCAAAGAAACGACATCCCTTTTTCTTCATATCTTCTATAATGGACATATAGTGATTCGAAGAAATTTCTTCTGAACCCTGAATAACATAGGTTTGCTTTTTTATAGAAGACTTGAACTCTTTAAACATAAGTTCCAGGGCATCTCCGATATGATCGGAAATTTTTCCCGGCCCTATAATACCATCTTCAAAGAGATCTTCTAACATAGAAAAAGCGCTGATAGAAAGCCAGTGCCCCATGGCACTGATCAGAAGATTACTGTAATCCAGAGATATATTCCCGTCTTCAAGTTTATGAAGGAGATTTTTAGCTCCTTTATGTTCACTCATAGAATTAATATCTTCTTGTTTATCTGAAGATTTCATATAAAACTAGTTCCTGTAAAAAATAAAAAAATACTCATTTTCGAATTATACCATAAATATGCTCATTATAGCAATAGAAAAATCAGTTATTATAACCTTTGTTACAGGTATAATCCTGTAACAGGAGGATATTATGATAATTGCACAGGGTTCTAATCTTTCCGACATGTACCGATTATATGTATACTGGCACCGCAAAAATTACACTTACTGTCATCATTTATTTCATAACAGGTGAGCCTATAACCGCTCCTCCCTATAATGACTTTACCGCAGGAAGGACACTTTGTGTTTTCACCATCGACACCCCATATATTTCCTATATAAACATAATGCAATTTTTTCCTGGCTATTTCCATAGCTTTTACAAGTGTTTTTTCAGGGGTTGCCTTTATGGTAAGTTTGTAATCAGGATGGTATCGAGAAAAATGTAAAGGTGTATGGGGGCCGAGATTGTCAGCTATCCAGTCAGTAAGTTTTTCCAGTTCATCATCGCTATCGTTTTGAGTGGGTATTACGAGATTGGTAATCTCTACCAGGCAGTTTTCAGAGGCTCTTTTGCATGTTTCAAGGACCGGCTCCAGCCTGGCTTTACAGAGTTTCACGTAAAAGTCGTTATTTATTGATTTTATATCAATATTCATGGCATCTATATAAGGCAATAATTCCATCAAAGGTTCCTGATTTATATAGCCGTTTGTAACCAGAACATTTTTGAGGCCTTCTTTTTTGAGAAGTTTTGCCGTCTCATAAACATATTCATAGCCAATGAGAGGTTCGTTATAAGTATAAGCAATACCTATATTGCCCTTTTCATGAGTAGACTTTGCAATATATACTGCTTCCTCAGGCGTAATAGTCTTTGTAAAACCGGAAAGTATTTTTTCTCCTCTTTCTGCAAGAGCCTGGCTTGACGACCAGTTCTGACAGAATTCACAGGCAAAATTACAGCCCAGTGTACCGAGAGACATTATTTTCCAATCAGGATAGAAATGAAACAATGGTTTTTTTTCTATCGGATCAAAAGGTGACCCGGTATACTGGCTGTAAATCAGGGAATACAATGTTCCGTCTATATTTTTTCTGGCTTTACATACTCCCACCTGTCCGTCATCTATGGTACAATTAAAAGGACAGAGCCTGCACCTGACTTTACCGTCACTTAATCGCTCATAATACATCGCTTCTTTCATAATTACAACATGTCTCCCTCCTGGGTAAGAACAAATCCATCTTTCCGTTTTTTCTCTTCTTCTTCCTTTTTCTTTTTATCTATGGCTTCTGTAATTTCCATTCTCTGATCTGTTGTTCCCTTTGGAGCTTCCCGCGAAGAATCCTGTCCGGTCCAGAAAAGATTTTCAAAGGAACCTCCTCCGTCAAAAATTTCGGATTTCATAAATACACCTCCCATAAACAAATTATATTACTCTGGTGAGCATAAATAATACATATTTGCTCTCGTGACGCGTAACGCGTAACGCGTGACGGGAGGGACAACTTTATTACATGCTTATGCTCAGGTCAGTAACGTTCCATAAAATATTCTTCCTGTGAGAGGAGAATATTTTAGGAACTCTTATGACATAAACTATGTTTCCTCTTCTTAATTTTATTTTACCTTAAAACAGGCTTATTTTCAATGAGTAATGACAAAAAAAATCTAATGTAAATCCTCAAAAATAAGAGGATTTTTTGCTCTTGTTGCAGCTATATTTTGTTCAACAATTCCTTTTTTACAGAGATTTTTCAGGAAGTTATCCATTGTGACCATACCATAATCTTTTCCTGTAGTAATCATATTTTCTATCTGATTTGTCTTGCCTTCTCTTATAAGATTTCTTAT
>CALARM010000060.1 GCA_937888925.1 uncultured Synergistia bacterium
GACGCGTGACGCGGGGATTATCCTTTTTAAATCGTGACGCGTGACGCGTGACGCGGGGATTATCCCTGGTATAAAGTATATCATAAAACCGGATTTATATATCAGACAATTCTATTTGAGTAAACAAATTCCTGCTACAGGTGAAATGTCAGGTTATTTTGATAAAGTGCCTCTACTTAATTTTTATCTAAAGCTTTATTTTAAGCCATTAAAAATGAAAATTCCTATACCTTCAAGTTAATTCTATTGATTAAAAGATAAGAGACTGTTATAATATTATTAACTGAAATATTTATAGTTAGTTTCATAACTACAACATCGTAATGCGTAAAGCGTAATATGTGATGCACGATATAAACCCGTCACGCGTCACGCGTCACAAATCAGGTGATTATTTTATGAAAGAAGACAAAGAGAATAAGGGAGTAGAAAAATATCTTTTTGACGGAAATTGGACGGAAAAAGATGGCATAAAATGGGCTTTTTTTGCAAATGAGAAGGATAAACATTCCACCCATTTAAAAACTTCCGAAGAAGAAAGTCATTTATCGAAAACAGAAGAAGCTGCCTGTAAAGAAAAAATTTCTTCTCTCGATAAAGTTTCCATTACCGATCTCGGACGGGCTACAGGAGGAAGAAGATATAATGATCAGACATCTTCCATACCGCCTGAAGGTATACTTGAAGCAGGTACTATCCTCTGTGAAAGATATAAAATCCTGGAACGTTATAAATCGCTTAAAAAAAGAGATTTTTATATGGCCCATGATCTCAGACTTGAAGGGCCATGTATTGTAAAAGAATTAAAAAGTTCTCTTTCTTCCGGTGAAGAAGAAGCATATTATCGTAAAAAATTCAATGAAGAGGCAAAACTCCTTGCAAAACTGAGTCATCCCAATCTTCCTAAAACTATGGACTACTTTATAGAAAACGGAAGATATTTCATGGTTATAGACTATATAGAAGGTATTGATCTGGAAACATATTTTGAAAACTGCTACGGACAGATATCAGAAGAACAGATACTAAAATGGGGTATTAATCTATGTGATATTCTGGAGTACCTGCACAATCAGGAGCCACCTGTACTGCACAGAGATATTAAACCATCAAACCTGTTTATCAGAGAAAGAGACAGATCTGCCGTTCTTTTCAATTTTAGTTTAGCCATAAGAAGTGACAGAGCCAGCACAAAAAAAATCGGAACAAGTGGTTATGCCCCTCCGGAGCAATTAGCCGGTAATGCAGAGCCGCGAAGCGATATATATTCTGCAGGCGCAACCCTTCATTATCTTCTGAGCGGAGAAGCACCCGGGATGGATGGTAATTTTACTACAGTACTTGCCCTGAATTTCTCTGCTTCAATATATACCGATATAATAATAAAAAAAGCCCTGAAAACAAAAATAAAAGAGAGATACGATAATGCAGGAGAAATGAAGGCAGCTCTTATTGATGCTCTGGAAAAACTTAAGAAAGCCGAGGAAGAGGAAGAAAAATTCTTTAAAGAAGGTATTAAAAATAGTGCAGACTATTTCGAAGAACTTGTCAGAAAAATAGATAAAAAAGATAAAGGAAGACTTCTGGCCATAAAAGAACTGGGTAAACTCGGTGACAGGAGAGCACTCAATATATTAATTCCTCTTCTTTCGGATGAGAGTGCAAGTATAAGACTCTGTACCATTACTGCTCTTCATAATATAAAAGATAAAAAAGCTGTCCCTTCTCTGTCAAAATTACTTGATGACATAAATATTGAAATAAGGCAGAAAGCTGTTGAAGCTATAGAATATATTACAGATAAAAAAATACCTCCTCTTATGGTTGTTCCGAAGGAAGTAAAGTTATAACCATCTCGCCATGAGCAGATAAATAATAATATATGTAAAATTTCTATACTTTCCAGAATAATGGCATAGATGAAATATGCCATTATTTTTTTCTAAACTATAAAATTTCAACTAATTTTACCGATATCTTTATCAGGAATTATGAAATACACTATACTCCTTGTAAGGAGAAGTTTATGAAAAGATATTTGTTATTTTTACTGATTTTTATTTATATTTTCAGCAATAATTTATTACTGGCTCAGGAAAAAGAAGAGCAAAAAGAAGAATCTGTAAAAATTCAGGATAATTCTTTCTTTATAGAAGAAGCATATAACCAGGAACCGGGGATTGTACAGCATATTCAATCTTATCAATATAACAGTAATGACAGCTCCTGGTTCTATACCTTTACACAGGAATGGCCTCTTCACGGGAAAAAACATCAAATATCTTTTCTGTTTCCTGTAATGCATTTAACAGATAATACCTCTGACACGGGGACAGGTGACATATTAATCAATTATCGCTATCAACTTATAGATAAAGAGAAATTGTCCATATCTCCCCGTTTCTCTGTCATTCTTCCTACAGGAGACTACAAAAAAGGTTTTGGAACAGGTTCATGGGGTTTTCAGACAAATATCCCTTTAAGTGTGGAACTTTCAGATCAATTCGTAACTCACTGGAATATAGGTTTAACAGTAACACCGGGAGCAAGAGAACCGGGAGGAGGCAGTGCAAACACACTGGGTTTTAACTATGGCGCAAGTATTATATGGCTTACATCTGAAAATTTCAATCTTATGTTTGAAGCAGCAGGAACAAACAACGAATATGTTATAGCAGATTATATGGGAAGAATAAGCACACCGAAGGAAGACAGTTTTTTTATTAATCCCGGCATGAGGTTTGCCATAAACTGCGATTCAGGATTACAGATAGTCCCGGCCATCAGTTTTCCCATAGGAGTAGGGCCTTCGGAAGGGGAAAACGGCGTATTTTTCTATCTATCTTTTGAACATAAAATGTTTGATACAGAGGACTGAGCTTAACAGACCCGGTAATATGAAAGGACAATTAAATAAGTGTCTCAAATATATTAAAGCGTAACGCAAGGAAAGAGACCATTAATAAAAAATTCTATTCTATAAAAGATTATCAGAAAAAAAGGATGTTAATAAATTTTACTGAATTTATAAATTGAGAGGTGATATGTGATAGATGAGAGGGAACTAAAAGTTGCCTTTCTCGCGTCACGAATAAACAAATGGCTTTTACATATTTTTTTAGAGATTACCATACATTAAATCTGACAGTACAGAATGTAGTCAAATATGCTTCAGGGAAAAGTAATATCCGTATATGGGATGCAGGCTGTGCAATGGGGCCTGAACCATATTCCCTGGCAATCATATTTGCCGAGAACATGGGCCATTTTGCCTTCAGGAATTTAAAGATTGACGCTACAGACATAGATGAAAGCAATCTATTTGAAAATATTATTTCTGAAGGTGAATACCATGAGGAACCACTTCAGCGGATTCCTCCTGAAATTTTTGCAAAATACTTCGATAAATCTTCGAAACCGGAGCATTACAAAATCAATGAAAAAATAAGAAAGAGTGTGGTTTTTCAAAAACACAATCTCCTGTCACTGAAACCTGCAGGCAGTGATTACAGTTTGATAGTCTGTAAAAATGTCCTCCTTCATTTTCAGCAATCGGAAAGAATAGAAGTTATTAGAATGTTCCATAAGGCACTTGCACCGGGAGGATATTTTGCGACAGAACAAACCCAGAAACTACCGGAAGAATTATCAGGTCTTTTCACTCAGGTAGTCTCCGATGCCCAGTTATTTAAAAAGGTTTGAGTAGTTGGTAGTGATATGACAATGACAGATTACTTATTACGGTTCAGGTATTACTCATTAAAGGAATAAATATTTATGAAAATAGTGAATCTGGGAAAATCAGAGAAAGTTTACTGTGCCAACAGATACCTGGTTCTCGGAAGCTGGAATCAGTTAGATGCAGTAAATACTCTTGTAGATGTCGGCACAAATGGTGAAGTTATTGATGACATAGCAGGGGTTTCCACAGGAGTCGGGAAAAGACCTGTAGAACAGGTAGTGCTTACTCATGGACATTTTGATCATTCAGGGGGACTGAAAGATGTAATAAAAAGATATAATCCCAGGGTATATGCTTTTACAAAAATAGAAGGAGTAACAGATATATTAAAAGACGGACAGAATCTTCTTATGGGAGACAGAATCTTTGAGGTTATACATGTACCGGGCCATTCAAACGATTCAATCTGCCTTTACTGCAGAGAAGATAAAGTATTCTTTTCAGGCGATAATGCTATAAATATAAGAACACCTGGCGGTGCCTATTCTTCCCATTTTGTAAAAATATTTGAAAGGATAGTAACACTGGATATAGAAATCATTTATTCAGGCCATGACAATCCTGTAACAGAATATGCAAAAGATATGCTTCTTAATACCCTGAGGAATATAAAAAAGAGTCAGATAATTTATACTGATAATTCACTGTAATCCTTATCAGATATTAAAGAAAGAGTCATAGTATATGATAAAACTTTTATACATAACACCGGAATATGCAAAAATCATGAGTTATGCAGTTCAAACTTCCACAAGAACCCGGGGAGAACATGTTGATTATGAAGAATTTATAAGAAAAACAGTAAAAGGAGGCCGGCTATCTCTGGGAAGACACTGTATGGCATCTTTTGAGGTCATGTGCAGCAGAGCCTGCAGCCACCAGTTAGTAAGACATACCCATTTAAATTACACACAGGAAAGCCAGCGTTATGTAAATATGAAAGATTTTACATATCTGGTTCCTATGTCTATATATAACTCGTCTGAAGAAAGTCTTATGTTATATATGGAAATAATGCAAAAGATAGAACAGGCATACAGTGAATTAGTTGATGCAGGTGTACCTCAGGAAGATGCCCGTTATGTACTTCCCAATGCCACTCTTACCAGATTAGTTATCTCAGGAAATTTTCAGGCATGGTGGGATTTTCTGAAATTATCAACATCAAAAAAAGCCCAGTGGGAAATAAGAAATATAGCAGAAGAAATAAAGAAAATCCTCATAGAAAAAGCACCTGCATATTTTGATGTTTTATAATATCCCTTAACCTTTCACACTTCACATCAGGGCGTTTAGAGCCTATCCGAAAAGTCATCAAATACCTTCCGGAGGGTGAGGCTCTTCCGAAAAATCTATAATCATCGTGCAAAACAACATTTCTTTAAAGACTGCCAAGATATTACATTTATTTAATTTACAAATTACTGTTAATACGGTATATATTTTTCTCCAGAGCCTCACCCTCCGGAAGGGTGTGCAATAAAAATTTTTCTAAATCACTATAAAGTTTTTTTTTATTGTAACCGATAATACTATATAGTTATAGTTGGTTTCATAACTATCCATAAATAAGGTATGGGAAAAAAGAGGAAAAATTCATTATAATACTTGATATTGACAGGGTTTTCTCTACAGAAGAACTTATAATGCTTCAGGGAAATGAAGAGCAAATATAAAACGGCAGGAGGTTATTTTCATGTTAGAATCAATGAAACTCGGCACAAAGCTCATAGTAGCTTTTCTTATTATTACTGTTATTACACTGGCAGTGGGTATTGCAGGATATGCAGGTGTAAGTATTATAATGAAAAGTGTACATGAAATCGGAATCGTAAGGCTTCCCAGTGTACAGGGCTTATTTATGGTCAGTGAAGCTCAGACTGCTATTGACAGTGCAGAAAATGCCCTTCTTGCGAAAAATCTGGATGCCGCCGGAAGAAAAGCAGCCTATGATAGATTTGATGCGGCAAAAAAAAGGGCGGACGAAGGATGGAAGATTTATGAACCCTTACCTCAGACAGTTGAAGAAGCAGGCCTGTGGAAAGAGTTTGTGCCTGCCTGGGATAAATGGTGGAAAGATCATGAAGACTATGTAAAAATAGCAAAAGAATATGAAGCAAAACCTTCGGACGAACTTTATAATAAAATGAGCAATCAGGCACTGGTTATAAATGCTGCTTCATTTGCTCCTGCAGAAGATCTTCTGAATAAAATCATTGATTTGAATATAAACATAGGAGATGAAGCGGTAAAAAAATCAAATATTGATTCCAGAAATGTCACAATATTCCTTATTGTGTCCATACTGGCAGGTATTCTGGCATCTACCGTCCTTGCTTATTTTATTACAGGCAATATTAAATCCATACTGGAAAGTCTTTTTTCTGAAACAAAAAAACTTATAGACTCGGCTCTTGCAGGTAAACTGGATGTAAGAGGTGAACCGGACAGAATAAACTTCGAGTTCAGACCCATCGTAGTCGGTATTAATGAAACACTGGATGCCGTCATAGGGCCTCTTAATATGGCTGCAGAATATATTGACAGGATAAGTAAAGGCGATATTCCGCAAAAAGTCACAGAGAAATACCAGGGAGATTTCAATGAAATCAAAAACAATATAAATACCTGTATAGATGCAGTTAATAATCTTATAAGAGACGCAAATATGTTATCCTCTGCAGCACTTGAAGGAAAACTTGATATTCGTGCCGATGCGTCACGCCATGAAGGAGATTTCAGGAAAATTATTCAGGGTGTAAATAATACACTTGATGCCATAATAGGCCCTCTGAATATGGCTGCAGAATATGTAGACCGCATCAGTAAAGGAGATATGCCGGGAAAGATAAGTGCCCAGTATAAAGGGGACTTCAATGAAATCAAAAATAATATAAATTTACTTATTGATGCACTTAACAATGTTACAGATATGGCAGGAGAAATAGCATCAGGTAATTTAATGGTAGATCCGAGGGAACGATCAGCAGAAGACAGATTGATGGAAGCACTGAAACAGATGGTTATAAACCTGAGAGAGGTTGTAACGAACGTAAAAAGCTCTGCTACCAATGTAGCATCAGGAAGTGAACAGATGAGTTCCACTTCGGAACAAATGTCTCAGGGAGCGACAGAACAGGCGGCTTCTGCAGAAGAGGCTTCTTCTTCCATGGAACAGATGTCTGCAAATATAAAACAGAATGCCGATAATGCCGGCCAGACGGAAAAGATTGCCTCAAAATCGGCAGAAGATGCAAAGGAAGGAGGTAAAGCAGTAACAGAAACAGTGGCAGCTATGAAAGAAATTGCAGAAAAAATCTCTATCATAGAAGAAATTGCCAGGCAAACCAATATGCTTGCTCTGAATGCGGCTATTGAAGCAGCGAGGGCAGGAGAACATGGAAAAGGTTTTGCAGTAGTAGCTGCCGAGGTTCGTAAACTCGCCGAGCGAAGCCAGCAGGCAGCAAAGCAGATAAGCCAGCTTGCTTCTACAAGTGTGGACATAGCAGAAAAAGCAGGCAATATGCTTGCAAAAATCGTACCTGACATACAGAAAACAGCAGAACTTGTTCAGGAAATAAGTGCTGCCAGCAAGGAGCAGAGTACAGGGGCAGAACAGATTAACAGAGCCATACAGCAGTTAGATAAAGTCATTCAGCAGAATGCAGGAGCTTCAGAAGAAATGGCATCTACTTCAGAGGAGCTTTCCTCACAGGCACAGCAGCTTCAGAGTATTATAGCTTTTTTCAGACTGGATATGACGGAAAATTCACCTCAGAAGAAAATTTCCGGTAAAATATCAAATAAAAAAACAACAAAAGCAATTACAATGAAATCACCGAAAGCAGAATTTGCCATAGATCTGACAGGTGATGAGGAAGATAAAGAATATATAAAATTTTAATGAAGGAGGTTTTATAAAATGGCTGTATCAGGAATCACAGAAACAAGACAGTATCTGACATTTATCCTTGACGGAGAACTATTTGCCCTGGATATATCAAAAGTAAGGGAGGTTCTGGATTATACAAAAATTACGAGAGTCCCTCAGATGCCGGAAT